>NZ_JBTOLW010000033.1:0-38127 GCF_054552115.1 Pseudohaliea sp.
GCGCACAAGCCTGCCCCGGACCACCCTTGGAAGCGTATTCCGGTGAAGCCGGGAGCCGCTCCTTCCCGTGGCTGAACGATGTCGGCAAAGGGGACATATCTAGTTTGGAGAAAAGGGGACATTTCTACTTTGGGTTGACAGCGGCCGCTCACCAGCGGCTGGTCAGGGACAGGACACCGTTCTGCTCCGACAGCTGCACGTGGCGCAGGTAGCTCATGCCGAGCAGCACCGTGCGCGGGAAATCGCCATCGACCACCGTCGCGCGCACGTTGTCGACCCGGATGCCGCCGACATCGACGCTGTCCAGGGTGACGATGTGGCCCTGCACGGTGCTGCCGGCGGTTTCCACGCGGGTAGGCTGGCCACCGCTCGCATCGATGCCGAGAGCGGCGGCGTGCTTGCGGCTCAGGGCAACCACGTTCGCCCCCGTGTCGATAAGCACTTCGAGGCGCCGACCATTGATGGCAGCGCTGGTCCGGTACTGCATGCGCTCGTCCCGGGCGACGGTCACGGAGCGTTTCTCCGGCGCCCGGTAGGCCCCGGCGATGCGATCGGACACGCCGGCCCGGCGCTGCTCACCACCGATCTCCAGCACGGCCTCCTTGCCGCTGGCACTCAGCAGGCGCACCCCGGCCGCGCTGTCGCCCTCGCGCAGCGTGTGCCGCCGGCCGTCGATGGTGAGCACCGCCATGCCGGGCATCAGCGCCTCGACCTGTACGCTTTCCTGGGCGGCGGCCGGCAGGGCCAGCAGCAGCGCCGCGAAGAGGACCGGCCGCCTCATGCCAGCACCTCCGCGCCACCGAGCGCGGCGATTGCCAGGTGCAGGGTAATACAGGTCATCGCTCCGGCGACGAGGTCATCGGCCATGACACCGAGGCCGCCTTTGACGCGGCTGTCCAGCGCGCTTACGGGCCAGGGCTTGGTGATGTCGAGGAAACGAAAAACGATGAACGCGATGGCGAGCCAGACCGGTGAGGCGGGCACGGCCCAAAGCGCCACCCACAGTCCTGCGAACTCGTCCCAGACGATGCCCGGATGGTCATGGACACCCAGTTCCCGGCTGGCGACACCGCAGAGCCAGATGCCGCCCAGGGACGCCGCGAGTACCAGGGCACTGTAGGCCCAGAGGGGCAGGGGCGCGAGAACGAACCAGTACACCAGGGCCGCCAGCGCGGTACCGACCGTGCCGGGGCCCCAGGGCGAGAGGCCACTGCCGAAGCCGAAGGCGGCCAGCTGCACGGGGCTCTGCAGCAACCGCGGCTGCGCCTCTCTGCCTGAATCCATGCTCGCGTTTCCCGGTGACACGCCTGCCAGTGTAGACCGAATCAGAAGTGGCGGTAACCGCCGGCCTCCGCCGCTTCGCCGTCCACGCTGAGGCCCGTACCCTCGCGCACCTCGCCGATGCGGCTGCAGCCCTCGGGGAGCGGCGCTTCCGCAGGCAGCGTAAAGACCAGCTCGTAATCGTCGCCGCCGGCGAGGGCCCACGCGCGCCCGCGCTCGCCGGCATCGGCGAGCGCGGGCGCCAGCGGCAGGGCGGCACTGTCGAGGGCGATGGCGACCCCGCTGGCCGCGGCAATGTGGCCGAGGTCGGCCAGCAGGCCGTCGGAGACATCGATGGCGGCGGTGGCGACACCGCGCAGGCGCTCGCCGAGCGCGAGGCGCGCCGTCGGCCGGTTGAAACGCGCCAGCAGCGCATCGGCCGCCTCCGGTCCCGGGTGCCAGCGTTCCTCGAGGATCGCCAGGGCGGCGGCGGCGCCGCCCAGGGTGCCGGAGACGCAGACCTGGTTCCCCGGGCGCGCCCCGTTGCGGCGCAGGACGGCATCCGCGGGACAGGCGCCGAGTACCTGCAGGGTAATGACCGTGGCCGGGCCCCGCGTGGTGTCACCACCGGCCAGCGGGAGCCGACAGTCCGCACAGGCCCGGGCCAGGCCCTCACTGAAGGCCTGCAGCCACAGCTCATCGGCTTCCGGCAGGGTCAGTGCCAGGGTGCAGGCCAGGGGGCTCGCGCCCATCGCAGCGAGGTCGGAGGCAGCGACGGCGAGCGCGCGGTAGCCGACATCCTCCGGGAACGTATCCTCCGGGTAGTGCACACCCTCGACGAGGGTGTCGACGGAGGTGACCAGGACCTCACCGGGGGGAAGCTCCAGGAGCGCCGCGTCGTCGCCAATGCCGAGGCGGATGGCGTCGCCCGCCCCGAGGCCCCAGAAATAGCGGCGGATCAGCTCGAACTCGTTCACGGGCATGGCTCAGGCGCCGGCGCCGACCTCGGCCTTGCGCAGTTCCCGCGCGAGCTTGTCGAGCACGCCGTTGATGTACTTGTGCCCGTCCGTGGCGCCGAACTTCTTCGCCAGGGCGACGGCCTCATTGATCACGACCCTGTAGGGTACGTCGATCCGCTCGCGCAGCTCCCAGGTGCCCATGCGCAGGAGCGTGTGCTCGATGGGGTCAAGATCGTCCAGGGCGCGGTCGAGGAGCGGCGCGAAGGCTGCGTCGAGACCGTCCGCGTCGGCGGCGACACCGTGCAGCAGCGCGTGGAAGTAGTCGCCGTCGACCTTGTCGAAGTCGTAGTCGGTGCGGAACTCGGCCTCAATCACGTTGAGCTGCGCGCCGGCCATGTACCACTGGTAGAGCGCCTGCATGGCGTAGTGGCGCGCTCGTCGCCGGCGCGCGGCGAGGAGATTGGGGGCGTTGCCGGCCACGCTCAGAGTTGCTTCAGGAGGCTGACCATCTCCAGCGCCGAGGCCGCGGCTTCCGCGCCCTTGTTGCCGGCCTTGGTGCCGGAGCGCTCGATGGCCTGCTCGATGCTGTCCACCGTGAGCACGCCGAAGGCGACCGGGAGGCCGTGCTCCAGGCTGACCTGGGCAATGCCCTTGGTGCACTCGCCGGCCACATGCTCGAAGTGCGGCGTCCCGCCGCGGATCACCGCGCCGAGGGCGATGATGGCATCGTAATTGCCGCTGGCCGCGGCTTTCTCGCAGACCAGGGGAATCTCGAAGGCACCGGGGCTCCGGATGACCGTCATCTGCTGGTCACTGACGCCGTGGCGACGCAGCGTATCCACGGCGCCGGCGAGGAGATGCTCGACCACGAAACTGTTCCAGCGGCCCACCACCAGCGCGTAACGGCCGTCGCCGCCGGTGAAGTCGCCCTCGAGGGTCCTGATCGCGTCCATGGTCTTCTCCTTGCCACCCCGCTAGCGCGGTTCGCCAGCCTGGCTGGCTGCGGGGCGTATCGTTTCCAGCACCTCCAGCCCGAAGCCGGAGATCGCATTGTACTTCATGGGGGCCCCGAGCAGGTGAATCTGCCCGACGCCGAGGTCACGGAGGATCTGCGACCCGAGCCCGATGGTGTTGTAGGTATCCGTGGCCGCCGGCGGCGAGGGCCGGTCCTCGCCCAGGGCGAGGTCGATGCTGTGCAGGAGCGCCTCTTCACTCTCCGGCCGCGCGAGCAGCACGAGCACACCCTTGCCGGCCGCGCCGATGTGCGCCAGCGCGTCCTGCAGCGCCCAGGAATTGCCCTCGCGCAGGTGGCTGCCGAGCAGGTCGCGGAGCGTCGAGCGCGTGTGCACCCGCACCAGGGTCGGGGTGTCCGGCTGGATGTGTCCGCGGGAAAGGGCCAGGTGCAGTTCGCCGTCGTTATTATCGCGATAGACGGTCAGCCGGAAGGTGCCGTGGGCCGTTGCCACCTCGCCCTCGCGCACCCGCTCGATGGTGCGCTCGTGCAGGAGCCGATAGTGGATGAGGTCGGCGATCGTACCCAGCTTGAGGCCGTGCTCCCGGGCGAAGGCCGCGAGCTCGGCGGCACTGGCCAGGCCGCCGTCGGCCCCGAGCACGTCCGTCAGCACCGCCGCCGGGGTCAGCCCCGCGAGGCGCGCGTAGTCCACGGCTGCCTCCGTGTGGCCGGCGCGGGTGAGCACGCCCCCCGGGGCAGCGGCGAGGGGAAAGATGTGGCCCGGCTGAACGATGTCGGCAGGCTGCGCGTGCGGTGCGACCGCCACGCGCACCGTGTGCGCCCGGTCCGCCGCCGAGATGCCCGTGTCGATGCCGCGCGCCGCCTCGATGGACAGGGTGAAATTGGCATGTTCGCCGCCGCCCTCCACCATCGGCGGCAGATCGAGCTGCTCACAGCGCTCACGGGTCAGGGCGAGGCACACCAGGCCGCGGGCGCGGCGGGCCATGAAGGTGACGTGCTCCGCCTCGCAATGCTCCGCCGCGACCATCACCCCGCCCGCATTGTGGGTCGCATCGTCATCATCGAGCAGCACCACCATGCGGCCGAGGCGGATCTCGGAAAGCAGCTCGTCCACAGGGTCGGTCACGAGGTCGTTCACGGGGGTCTCCAGTCAGC
This sequence comes from Pseudohaliea sp., assembly GCF_054552115.1. Lineage (NCBI taxonomy): Bacteria > Pseudomonadati > Pseudomonadota > Gammaproteobacteria > Cellvibrionales > Halieaceae > Pseudohaliea > Pseudohaliea sp. The sequence goes on from NZ_JBTOLW010000033.1 coordinate 4,348, forward strand.
CGCGCAGGTAGCCGTGCTCGGCGAGCGTCGCGAGCGTGACCCCGGCTTCGGCCGGGTCCGCGGCGCGGTCGCCGAGCACCAGGCGCTCGAGGTAGCGGGCGATCAGGTCCACCTCCAGGTTGACCTTCGTGCCCGGCCGGTAGGCGCCGAAGATGGTCTCGGCCATGGTCTGCGGGATGATGTTGAGGTCGAACTCGGCGCCGTTCACGGCATTCACCGTGAGACTCGTACCGTCGACGCAGATGCTGCCCTTGTGGGCGATATAGCGGGCGAGCGCTGCCGGCGCGCGAAAGACAAAGCGCCAGGAGCGCCCGTCTTCCGCCAGGCTCACCACCTCGCCGACGCCGTCGACGTGGCCGCTGACGATATGCCCGCCGAGGCGGCTCGCCGGTGTGAGCGCCTTTTCGAGGTTCACCCGCGCGCCGACGGCGAGCCCGCCGAGCGTCGTGGCGTCGAGGGTCTCCACGGACACGTCGGCCCAGTAGCCGTCGCCGGGCAGCGCCGTCACCGTGAGGCAGACGCCGTTGGCGGCAATGCTGTCGCCAATCGCCACGTCGTGAAGCGGCAGCTTGCCCGTATGGATGCGCAGGCGCAGGTCGCCCCCGCGGGGCTCCATGGCCGCGATCTCGCCAACCGCCTGGATGATGCCGGTAAACATGTCTCGTTCAATGATCCTGCGTGACGGTGAAGGTCAGGCGCCAGTCGGCCCCGACACGGCGCTGGTCCGTGAGCGCAAGCGGCACCTTGTCCGCCATGCGCTCGAGCGGCAGGTCGACCAGGGGCCGCCCTGCACTGCCCAGCAGGCAGGGCGCCTGGTAGACGATGAGTTCGTCCAGCAGCCCCGCCGCGAGCAGCGCGCCGGCAAGCCGGGGGCCGGATTCTACCAGAATCTCGTTGACCTCTCGCGCGGCGAGCAGGTGGAGCATAGTGCGGAGGTCGAGGCCCCCGGCAGGCGATGCGGGCACGGCCTGGAGCGAGACCCTGCCTGCCGGGGCAACGTCGACAGCCAGGCCCTCACGGTGCAGCAGCAGCGTTTCGCCACCACCCGCGAGCACCTTCGCCCCCGGCGGCGTGCGCAGGTCCGAATCCAGCACCACCCGCAACGGCTGGCGGCCGTTGAGGACGGCTTCGCCCACGGTGCCGGCGAACTCCGCCTCGCGCACGGTGAGCGAGCAGTCGTCCGCGAGCACCGTGCCGACGCCGGTCACGATGGCACCGCTCGCCGCACGCAGGCGCTGGACGTCGGCGCGGGCCGCGGCGCCGGTAATCCACTGACTCTCGCCGGAGGCCATGGCCGTACGCCCGTCGAGGGAGCTGGCGAGCTTGGCCCGCACCCGGCCCCAGCCGCGCGTATGACGGAGCCAGAAGCCACGCACCAGCTGCCTCGCTTCACCCTGAAGGAGCCCGGTCTCCACCGCGATGCCCGCCTCGCGCAGCCGCGCCGCGCCACCGCCCGCTTCCGGGTGCGGATCGGCGAGGGCAATCACCACCCGTGAAACGCCGGCGGCGATGAGCGCCTCGCTGCAGGGCCCGGTGCGGCCGTGGTGGTTACAGGGTTCAAGCGTGACGTAGGCGGTCGCACCCTCGCTGTCGCCGGCGGCGCGCAGCGCCTCGATCTCGGCGTGGGGACCGCCGGCGGGCTGCGAAAAGCCCTCGCCGATCACCGCGCCGTCCCTCACCAGCACGCAACCGACATGGGGGTTGGGCGCCGCATGGAAGCGCCCGCGGGCGGCGAGCTGCAGCGCCCGGGCCATGTGTGCCCTGTCGATGCGGTCGGTCACCGGGTGGCGGTGCGCCTCAGGCGCCCCTGGCCGGCTGCCGCGGCTCTGCCTCCAGGCTCTCGATGGCGTCGCGGAACTCGGCGATGTCCTGGAAGCTTCGGTAGACGGAGGCGAAACGCACGTAGGCCACCTGGTCGAGCTGCTTCAGTTCGTCCATGACCAGCTCGCCGACCTTGCGCGAGTCCACTTCGCGCTCACCGGTGGCGCGCAGCGAAGCCTTGATGCTGGTGAGCACGGCCTCGACCGCCTCCACGGACACGGGGCGCTTTTCCAGGGCCCGCTGCAGACCGGCGCGCAGCTTGTCGTCGTCGAAGGGCTCGCGGTTGCCGTTCTGCTTGATGATGCGCGGCATCACCAGCTCGGCGGACTCGTAGGTGGTGAAACGCTCGTGGCAGGACAGGCACTCGCGGCGCCGGCGCACCTGGCCGCCCTCGGCCACCAGCCGCGAGTCGATGACCTTGGTATCGTCCGCGCCGCAGAAGGGACAGTGCACGGCCCGCGCTCCCCGGCCGCCCTAGGCGGCCGCGGCCCCCGCGGACGCGCGCTCGCCGTAAACCGGAAAGCGGCCGCAGATAGCGAGCACCTTCTGCTTCACCTCGGCGATGGCGCCGGCGGCATCGCCGCCCTCCAGCGCTTCGAGCACGTCGCACATCCAGTGCGTGAGCTCCACGGTCTCGGCCTCACCGAAGCCGCGGGTGGTGATCGCCGGCGTGCCCACGCGCAGGCCGGAGGTCACGAAGGGCGAGCGCGGGTCGTTCGGCACCGCGTTCTTGTTCACGGTGATATTCGCGGCGCCCAGCGCCTCGTCCGCGTCCTTGCCGGTGTAGGACTTGCCGATGAGGTCCACCAGCATGAGGTGGTTGTCGGTGCCGCCGGAGACAATATTGATGCCGCGCCCGATGAAGGTTGCCGCCATGGCGCGGGCATTGGCCACCACCTGCTCCTGGTAGGTGACGAACTCCGGTGCCTGTGCCTCGAGGAAGGCCACGGCTTTGGCGGCAATGACGTGCATGAGCGGGCCGCCCTGGCCACCCGGGAACACGGCGGAGTTGAACTTTTTCTCCAGTTCCTCGTTCGCCCGCGCCAGGATGATGCCGCCACGGGGGCCGCGCAGGGTCTTGTGCGTGGTGGAGGTGACCACGTCCGCGTGCGGCACCGGGTTCGGATATACGCCCGCGGCAACGAGGCCGGCGATGTGCGCCATGTCCACGAGCAGCCAGGCGCCCACGGCATCGGCGATGGCGCGGAAGCGCGCCCAGTCCATGACCCGGCTGTAGGCGGAGAAGCCGGCGATGATCATTCGCGGCTTGTGCTCCTTCGCCAGCGCCTCGACCTGCGCGTAGTCCACCTCGCCCGTGTCTTTATCGAGGCCGTACTGCACGGCGTTGTAGGTCTTGCCGGAGAAGTTCGGCTTGGCACCGTGGGTCAGGTGGCCCCCGTCCGCGAGGCTCATGCCGAGAATAGTATCGCCCGGCTTGCACAGGGCCTGGAACACGGCCGCGTTGGCCTGCGACCCGGAGTGCGGCTGCACGTTGGCGTAGGCCGCGCCGAACAGCGCCCTGGCCCGCTCAGCGGCCAGCTCTTCCACCACGTCGACGTATTCGCAGCCGCCGTAGTAGCGCTTGCCCGGATAGCCCTCGGCATACTTGTTGGTGAGCACGGAGCCCTGCGCCTGCAGCACCCGGGGGCTGGCGTAGTTCTCGGAGGCGATGAGCTCGATATGCTCCTCCTGCCGCCGCTCCTCGGCCTGGATCGCGGCAAATACGTCGTCGTCAAAGCCCTCGATGCTCATGCGCTGGTCAAACATTAAAAAATCCTTGCCTTGCGGGCACTTGTCTCGGTCTGGAGGCCCGCAATTCTAGCGGAAATGGGAGCGTCGGGTAAGTGCATGCTTTCCCGGCGCCATCGGACTTCGGGGGTGCCAATAGGCCGGCCTCGGGTGCGGGCAGCCCCTCGGCAACGGCCACTGCCTCTCGCCCCGCGCCGGCCGCTGCGGAACTCGACCAAAATTCGCTAATGCGAATTTTCGGGACTCGAACAGTCCTCGCGGAAAGCCCCGTCGCGGGGCGAGAGGCAAAGCGTGGCCTGATTGTTGCCGAGGGGCTGCCCGCACCCGAGGCCTGACGTCGCAGTGACGACCAGGGCCGGACATTGGCAGTGCGGCAGGAGGCACTTCCCGCCGCCCCCGGGGACGCCCGCAACACCCGCCAGACTGTCACCCAACCAGCGATTTGCTAAACTCCGCGCCCCACGTTTCAACGCACTGCGAGCCCCCACATGGCGCAATACGTTTACACCATGAACCGGGTCGGCAAGGTCGTGCCGCCCAAGAAGGAGATCCTCAAGGATATCTCCCTGTCCTTCTTCCCCGGCGCCAAGATCGGCGTCCTCGGCCTCAACGGCGCCGGCAAATCCACGCTGCTGAAGATCATGGCCGGCCTCGACACCGAGATTCTCGGCGAGGCGCGGCCCCAGCCCGGCATCAAGATCGGCTACCTGCCGCAGGAGCCGCAGCTGAACCCGGAGAAAGACGTGCGCGGCAACGTCGAGGAAGGGCTGCAGGACGCCATCGATGCGCTGGCCGAGCTCGAGAAAGTCTACGCCGCCTACGCCGAGCCCGACGCGGACTTCGACGCGCTGGCGAAAGAGCAGGCGCGCCTCGAGGACATCATCCAGGCCACCGACGCGCACAACCTCGACACGAAGCTCGAGATCGCCGCCGACGCCCTGCGCCTGCCGCCCTGGGACGCGGACGTCGAGACCCTCTCCGGCGGTGAGCGGCGCCGGGTGGCGCTGTGCCGGCTGCTCCTTTCCGGGCCCGACATGCTGCTGCTGGACGAGCCCACCAACCACCTCGACGCCGAGAGCGTGGCCTGGCTGGAGCGCTTCCTGCACGACTTCCCGGGCACCGTGGTGGCTATCACCCACGACCGCTACTTCCTCGACAACGCCGCCGGCTGGATCCTGGAGCTTGACCGCGGCCGGGGGATTCCCTACGAGGGCAACTACTCGGCGTGGCTGGAGACCAAGGAGAAGCGCCTGGAGCAGGAACAGCGCCAGGAGGCCTCGCACCAGAAGGCCATCAAGGCCGAGCTCGAGTGGGTGCGCTCGAACCCGAAGGGCCGCCAGGCGAAGAACAAGGCCCGCCTGCAGCGCTTCGAGGAGCTGCAGAGCCAGGAGTTCCAGAGCCGCAACGAGACCAACGAGATCTACATCCCGCCGGGCCCCCGGCTGGGCGACAAGGTCATCGAGGTGAGGAACCTGAAGAAGGCCTTCGGCGACCGGCTGCTCTTCGACGACGTGACCTTCTCCGTGCCCAAGGGCAGCATCGTCGGCATCATCGGCGCTAACGGCATGGGCAAATCGACGCTGTTCCGCATCCTCACCGGGGCCGAGCAGCCGGACGGCGGCAGCGTGGAGCTGGGCGAGACCGTGGAACTCGCCTACGTCGACCAGTCCCGCGACGATCTCGACGGCAGCAAGACCGTCTGGGAAGAGGTCTCCGACGGCCAGGACGTGATCCGCATCGGCAGCTACGAGGTGAACTCGCGTTCCTACGTGGGCCGCTTCAACTTCAAGGGCTCCGACCAGCAGAAGTTCGTCAAGGACCTCTCCGGCGGCGAGCGCAACCGCCTGCACCTGGCCAAGCTGCTCAAGCAGGGCGCCAACGTGCTGCTGCTGGACGAACCCACCAACGACCTGGACGTGGAAACGCTGCGGGCGCTCGAGGAAGCGCTGCTGGCCTTCCCCGGCGCGGCGCTGGTGATCTCGCACGACCGCTGGTTCCTGGACCGCGTCGCCACCCACATCCTCGCCTACGAGGACGACGGCAACGTGATCTTCCACGAGGGCAACTTCACCGAGTACGAGGAGGACCGCAAGGCGCGCCTGGGCGCCGCGGCGGAGCAGCCGCACCGCGTCAAGTACCGCAAGCTGAAGTAAAACCCGTGAAGCGGGTCGTGTTCGACACGGACATCGGCATCGACGATGCCATGGCCCTGCTCTTCCTGCACGGGGCGCCGGAGGCGGAGCTCGCGGCGATCACCACCGTCGCCGGCAACGCCAGCCTCGACGACGTCACCCGCAACGCGCTGGTGGTGGCCGAGCGCTTCGGTATCGACGCCCCGGTATTCCGCGGCGCTTCCGGTCCGCTCGGGGCGGCTCTCGGCGAGGGTCACCCGGACTTCGTGCACGGCCGCAACGGCCTCGGCGACATCCCCCTGCCCGCGCCCTGCCGCCGCGCGGAGGACCTGCCCGCCGCCGAGGCCCTCGCCGACCTCGCCCGGCGAGAGCCCGGGGAACTGTCAGTGGTCGCCGTGGGCCGGCTCACCAACCTGGCCGACGCCCTGGCGCTGGAACCGGCGCTGCCGGGGCTGCTGAAGGAGCTGGTGGTCATGGGCGGCGTGTTCGGCTTCCACGGCCACCGGGGCAACGTCTCGCCCGTGACCGAAGCGAACTTCGGCGGCGACCCGCTGGCGGCGGACCGGGTGCTCGGCGCCGGGTTTCCGACGACGATCGTGGGCCTGGACGTGACCCAGGAGACGATCATGGACGAGGCCTTCATCGCTACGCTGGTGCGACGCGCCGGCGAGGCCGGGGCCTTCATACATGCCATCACCCGGCACTACTTCGACTTCTACGCGGGCCTCGGCGGCGGCCGCCGTTGCCCGATCCACGACTCCTCCGCCGTCGCCTGCCTGCTCTACCCGGAACTCTACGAAACCGCCACCGGGCCCGTGCGCGTGGTCACCGGGGGCGTGGCCCTCGGCCAGGGCATCCTGGGCGAACACCCGGACCGCTACCTGACGGACGCCTGGCGGGGGCGGCCGAGCTGCCGTGTCGCCCGCGGCGTCGATGCGGATGGCCTGCGCGACCGCTACGTCGCCGCCCTGGCGAGGCTAGCGGGCCAGTAGCTCCAGCCGCTCGCGCAGGTAGCTGCCGGCGCTGTAGCGCGCCGACAGGCGCAGCTCGAGCTCCGGGGCCAGGAAGCAGGGCATGGCGATGCGCGAGACGTTCATCGCCGGGTCCGGGGGATTCACCACCCGGTGCGTGGTCGAGGGCAGTGCCCCGCCCGTAATCTCCTGCAGCATGTCGCCGGCGTTGATGATCACGTCGCCGGGCTTCCCCGGTACCGCCTCCCAGCCGCCACTGCGCGCACGCAGCTCGAGCCCGGGCTCGCGTGCGACCGGCAGCACCGTCAGCAGGTTGATGTCCTCGTGCGCCGCGGCGCGCACGGCGCCTGGCGCCTCGCTGCCCGCCAGCGGGGGATAGTGGAGGATGCGCAGCAGGCTGTGCTCACGGGACAGGGTCCCGGCCAGCCGCCCGTGCAGCGCCGCCGGCAGTACGTCACGGCAGTGCGCGTCGATCCAGCCGAGCAACCGCGCACCGAGGGCGAGAGCCTCGTCGAAGTGGGCGAAGGCGTCCCCGGCCAGCGCCGGCGGCAGCTTGGCGCCCGGGGCGATGTGGTAGAACTCCTTCAGGTCCTTCACGCCGTGACCGACGGCAGTCTCGGAAACCTCCGGCGGGATCCAGCCGGTGCTATTGCCGGAGACCGGGTTCTCCTCGGCCAGCCAGGCCGCCTTGCCCTCGCTGCCCGCCTCCCCGCGCAGGAAGAATTCACGCCAGCCCGCGTCCATGCGCGCGAGCCGCACCGCGTCCAGCGGCGGGTGGCGCAGCACGGCAAAGCCAGTCCCGCGCAGGGCCCGGACAAAGGCGCGGTCGGGGTCGGGCGCGGTGAAATCGACGATGGCGACGCTCACGGGGTCTCCCTGGACGACATTGCGGGGGCAGGTGTTGCAAGGCGGCGGGCGAGCAAGATCAACCCGGCAAGCAGAAGGTAGCAGAAAGAGCTGAAGCGAAGCACCGCCAGCTCATCTCCCGCGGCGACCACGGCGCTGGTGACCAGCGGGCTCACCGCCGTGCCCAGGGTGGCACCGAAAAGCAGCGCGGCGATGAGCCGCGGCGTCGGCACGGGCACCGCGTCGCTGGCAAAGGCGATGGTGACCTTGAGAAGGCCGAAATTCGCGAGGCCCCAGGCGAAGGCGAGCCAGGGCAGCCAGGCCGGCACCGTCACGGTCCACAGCGGCAGGCTGCCGAGCAGCGTGCCGAAGCTACTCGCCAGCACCGTGCGCCGGGCGCCCAGGCGCAGCACCCACCAGGCCACCAGCAGCTGGCCGCAGAACATGCCGGTCCAGTAGCGCGAGACCACGGAACCGGCAGCCCCGCGGGGCATGGACAGGGCGGCTTCCAGGTGGCTCGGCAGCCACCAGAGCATGCTGTTCTGGCCCAGCGTGTAGAGAAAAAGCGCGGCGATACACAGCCATACCGCGGCGGGCCAGGGCGCCGCCGGCTCCAGCGGCGAAGCGCCTGTGCTCACCGGCGCGACACGCTCCGCCGCACTCGCCGGGAAGCGCGCGCTCGCCGCGAGGAGCACGATCAGCACCGCCACAGCGCCCACCAGCAGGTAGCTGCTCGCCCAGTGCAGGCCCGCCGCGACGAAGAGTACCGCCACGGCGGAAGTCGCCGCCCCGGCACCGCTGAAGAAGCCGTCGGTCACCACCAGCATGGACGCCCGGCGCTCGCCCTCGAAGAGCAGCGCGATCCCGCTGGCCGCGCCGGCAAGGCCGATGCCGCAGCCCGCGCCGACCACGCCCAGGACAAGGCGCAGCAGCCAGGGGCTCTCCGTGAAACGCAGGAGCAGGAGGCTGCCACCGATGGCGGTGTAGACCAGGAGCATGGCAGAGCGCAGGCTGAGCAAGTCGAAGACCACCAGGGCGAGACCGGAGCCGACCAGGATACCCACCGTGAGCCAGCTGAACAGCGCCGCGGCGGCCGGCACGGGGATGCCCAGCTGTTCCGCGAGCGGCGGCAGCACTACGCCGATAGGGGCGAGCATGCCGGACATCACGCAGTAGGCGAGAAAACAGGCGAGAGTGACACTCACCCGGTTGCGCAGGGTGGAGCGGGTCACGGGGCGTATCGCATTGCCACGGGGGAGGCGTTATATTGCCGGGAAACACGGGCAGGAACGACTCTCCCATGAGCGATTATCCGAACGATCGGCGCGACAACCTCCGCGCGGGCCTCGACCTCCCGGTCGAGGTGCACCAGGGCGGCAGCGTATGGAGGCAGCGCCTCGTCGACCTCTCCCTCGCCGGCGTGGCCACGGACCAGCCGGACGTCTGGGACGCCCAGTACAACGAGCCCTTCACGCTTATGATCCACCTCAAGGAGGACCAGGTGCTCGAGCTCCACGCCTACCTGCAGCACGTGGAGAGCGGCCGTCTCGGCTTCTCCGTGCAGCACGTGGACCAGGCCAATATCGAGCCCCTGCGCGCGCTGCTCGCCACCCGCGTGGAGGACGAGGCGGCGCTGGATGCGGAGATCGAGCGACTGCGCCAGGACGAGGGGTAAACGGAGCGCCTGCACCGTTCCCCGGCCGGATCGCGACGGCCCCCCGGCCCTCGTCGCACGGGTCAGATCGCACCATAGGCCAGCATGGCGTCCGCGACCTTGCGGAACCCGGCGATGTTCGCGCCGCGCACGTAGTTCACCTGCTCGCCGTTCTGGCCGTAGTGCACGCACTGGTCGTGGATGCCGTTCATGATGTCGCGCAGGCGACGCTCCAGCTCCTCGGCGCCCCAGGCCATGCGGATGCTGTTCTGGCTCATCTCCAGCCCGGAGACGGCCACGCCGCCGGCATTGGCGGCCTTGCCCGGGCCGAAAAGCACGCCTGCGTCGTGCAGTACCTTGATCGCCTCCACGGTGGACGGCATGTTCGCCCCCTCGGCCACGGCCTTGCAGCCGTTCACCGCCAGGGTGCGCGCGTCCTGCTGATCCAGCTCATTCTGCACGGCGCAGGGGAAGGCCAGATCGCAGGGCACGCCCCAGGGCCGGGTCCCCTCGTGGTACTGGCAGCCGAACTGCTCGGCATACTCGCTGATACGCCCCCGGCGCCGGGTCTTAAGGTCGATGAGCCAGTGCAGCCTGTCCTCGTCCAGGCCGTTGGCATCGTGGATGAAGCCCGAGGAGTCGGACAGGGTCACCACCTTCGCCCCCAGCTGAATCAGCTTCTGCGCGCAGTAGAGCGCCACGTTGCCGGCGCCTGACAGCACGCAGGTCTTGCCCTGCACGCTGTCTCCGCGGTGCGCGAGCATGGCCTGCATGAAGAAGGCCGCGCCCCAGCCCGTGGCCTCGGTGCGGATGAGGCTGCCGCCGAACTCGATGCCCTTGCCGGTGAGGGCCCCCGTGAACTCACCGGTCAGCCGCTTGTACTGGCCGAACAGGTAGCTGATCTCCCGCGCGCCCACACCGATGTCGCCGGCGGGCACGTCCGTGTTCGGGCCGATGTGATGGAAAAGCTCGGTCATGAAGGCCTGGCAGAAACGCATGATCTCCCGGTCTGACTTGCCCTTGGGGTTGAAGTCGGAGCCGCCCTTGCCCGCGCCGATGGGCAGCGTGGTCAGGCTGTTCTTGAAGGTCTGCTCGAAACCGAGGAACTTGAGGATCGACAGGTTCACCGTGGGGTGGAAGCGGAGCCCGCCCTTGTAGGGGCCGATGGCGTTGTTGAACTGCACCCGGAAGCCGCGGTTCACCCGGATGTTGCCCTCGTCATCCTCCCACACGACGCGGAAGATCACGCTGCGATCCGGCTCCGTCATGCGCTCGAGGATGCCCGCCTCGCGGTAGCGCACGTTGTCGAGGATGAAGGGAATGACCGACTCGGCCACCTCGTGCACGGCCTGGTGAAACTCCGTTTCACCGGGATTGCGCTTGATCAGGCCCTGCATGAAGCGGTCGAGGGATAGATCCTGGTACATGGGCGGGCTCCTTCGGAAAACGCAGATTATGGCAGCGTGGGTGGGACGTTGCGATCGCGCCGCGGACCCTGCCGGTCCCGGCTCCTCGCCCGGGGGCGGGGCACGCACGGCAGCCTTGTCCCGGCGGCCCCCTGAAAGCCACGAGGGACGCCTGAGGAGCCTTTCGACATCCCGCTGGAGCTCGCGCTAGGTGAACGCGGCCAGCGCTTCCTGCAGCTTGCGTACGGGCACCACCTCCATGCCGGGGATGGCGGACCGGGGCGCGTTGGCCTTCGGCACGATGGCGCGGCGGAAGCCGTGCTTGGCGGCCTCGGCGAGGCGCTCCTGGCCGCTCGGCACCGGGCGGATCTCACCGGAGAGGCCCACCTCGCCGAAAATCACCAGGTCCCGGGGCAACGGCTGGTCGCGGAAGCTGGAGACGATGGCCAGCAGCAGGGCGAGATCGGCGCTCGTTTCCAGCACCTTCACCCCGCCGACCACGTTGGCGAAGACGTCCTGGTCGCCCACGTGCAGACCGCCGTGGCGGTGCAGCACGGCGAGGAGCATGGCCAGGCGGTTCTGCTCCAGGCCCACCGCCACCCGGCGCGGGTTGCCGAGGGCGCTGTCGTCCACCAGCGCCTGGATCTCCACCAGCAGGGGCCTGGTGCCCTCCCAGACCACCATGACGGCGCTGCCCGAGGATGCCTCCTCGCTGCGGTCGAGGAAGATCGCCGAGGGGTTCTTCACCTCGCGCAGGCCGCCGTCCGTCATGGCGAAGATGCCGAGCTCGTTCACCGCGCCGAAGCGGTTCTTCTGCCCACGCAGGGTGCGGAAACGCGAGTCGTCCGAGCCCTCGAGAAGGATCGAACAGTCGATCATGTGCTCGAGGACCTTGGGCCCCGCCAGGCTGCCATCCTTGGTGACGTGGCCGACCAGCAGCAGCACGGTGCCGGACTGCTTGGCGTGGCGGGTCAGCGCTGCGGCGCACTCGCGTACCTGGGAGACGCTGCCCGGGGCCGACGCGATGTCGTCGGAGTGCACCACCTGGATCGAGTCGACCACCACGACATCAGGCCGGTCGTCCGCGAGGGCGGCGAGAATGCTCTCGACGTTGGTCTCGGCCATAAGCCGCAGCTGGTCCAGGGGCAGGCCGAGGCGGCGGGCACGCAGGGCGACCTGTTGCAGGCTCTCCTCGCCGGTGATGTAGAGGCAGGGGCGGCCGCGGGCGAGGTGGCACAGGGTCTGCAGGAGCAGGGTGCTCTTGCCGGCGCCGGGGCTGCCGCCAACGAGTATCGCCGAGCCCGGCACGAGCCCGCCGCCGAGCACGCGGTCGAACTCGCCGGCGCCGGAAGCGATGCGGGCAACGTCTTCTGTGGCGATGTCCGCCAGCAGCTTCGCCTCCGGCCGGGCGCCGGCAAAGCCCGCCCGGCTGCCGGCGCTTACCGCGGCCGCACGCTTGCCGGCCGGGCCGAGGCGCACCTCGGTGACCGTGTTCCAGGCGCCGCAGTCGCTACACTGCCCCTGCCACTTGCTGTAGTCCGAGCCGCACTCGGTGCACACGAATGCCGTCTTCTGCTTCGCCATGGGCCTCCTGTGAAACGAGCCTCCCGTGAAAAACGCCGCCGGGGCCTGTATCGTCTCCGGCAGGGCCGCTATGCTAGCCGGCCGCACCCACGACCCGGAAGCACTGATGGCGGAATCGTCCCTCATCCCCGAGCAGCAGCTGCTGTTTTCTCCCGGCCTGGCGGCGACAATCGGGCTGGAAGAGGCCATCCTGCTGCAGTATCTGCACGGGCTCCTCGGGCATCCGGCGGCGGAGCGCCAGGGGCCAGGGGATTGGGTGACCGTCGCTCGCGGCCGGCTGCTCAGCGCCCTGCCCTTCTGGAGCGACGCGGACCTCTCCAGGCTCTGCAAACACCTGGTGGACCTCGGCGTCATGCAGCTCCGCGAGGGGCCGGAGAACGATACGCTGACCTTCGCCCTGGACCACGGGCCCGCGACCGGCGCCGGCCCGGCGGAAAGCACCCGGCCGCGCCAGGGAGCACTCGCCGGCCGCCCGGGGGCGTCGAAGGAAGCGCCGGTGCAGCGCGCGCCCGTCGCGATGAGCGCCGCTCCGGCGACGGCGGGTGCCGGCGGCGGCCTTGCCCGCCGCCCCGGGGCCGGGCTGCTCCCGGCCGGCTGGCAGCCCAGCGAAGACCTGCTGCAACTCCTCGCCCTGAACCACAACATACCGCGCGCCTTCGCCCTCGAACAACTCGAGGATTTCGTCTTTTACTGGCGCGAGCGCGGCGAGAGCAGCCACGCTTGGGAGAACAAGTTCCGCCAGCACGTCCTCTCCTGCTGGCGGCGCCGGCAGCAGGACGCCGCGGAGGCCTTCCGCAGCACGCCGGCACCCCTGGACGGCAACTGGCAGCCGAACGCGGACGCGCTGGAGATCCTCCTGCGCGCCGGCGTCGCCCGGGATTTCATCGAGGACTCGATCCCCGAGTTCGTACTCTACTGGCGGGAGCGCGGCAGCACCCCCGAAACGCTGAATACCCGCTTCGTGCAGCACATCCGCCGGCAATGGGCTCGCTACCAGTCCAGCCGGGAACACGGCACGGAGCCCGTGCGCATCCCGCCGGACTGGCAGCCGAGCGCCGATGTCTTCGACATCCTGGCCCTGTCGCATATCGACACCGGCTTCGCCCGCGCCCTGGTGCCGGAGTTCGTGCTCTACTGGCGCGACAGCAACCAGTTGCACAGCTCCTGGAACTCGAAGTTCCTGCAGCATGTAAAATATCACTGGGCGCGGCACAACCAATTCACGGCACGGGACGGACGTCATGACGGGCAGCAGGGAACTGGTGGAGCGGGCCGAACGCGCGATCGCAGCCTCGAGCAGGACCTCCACGACACCTCCTGGGCAGACTGAGCAGGGCACCGGCCGCAGCGGCCGCCCGGCCCCGGAACGGGTCGAGGCCATCAACCAGGTCTTCGCCCTCTTCCGCCTCAATTATCATAACCAGTACTACGCGGCCTTCCCCGACGCCGAACAGCTCCGGCAGATAAAGAAACTGTGGTTGGAATCCCTCGGCGACTACGGCGTCAGCCAGCTGCTGGCCGGCGCGAAGCGCGCGATTGAGAGCAGTGAGTACTTGCCCACGCTGCATCGCATGCATTGCTGCTGCCGCGAGGCGGCGACGGACCTCGGCCTGCCCCCGGCCCGGGCCGCCTACGAGGAAGCCTGCGCGGCGCCCGTGCCCAGAGCCGCACAGCGCTGGTCTCACCCGGCGGTCTATCTCGCCGGGCGGGACAGCGGCTGGTTTTTCCTCGCCAACCAGCCGGAGGCGGCCTCCTGGCCCGTGTTCCGGGACCACTACGAGCGCTACTGCTCACGCGTGCTGGCCGGGGAAACCCTGGAGATGCCTGCAGCCCCGGCGCTGGAGCAACAGCAGGGCACGCCCCTGAGCGACAAGGAGCAGTTGGCTCGGCTGCGGCAGTTGCGGCAGGAGCTGGATCTGTAGCCCGACTCAGCCCTGCTGCCGGGCGAGGTTCTCGAAACGGGTGTATTCACCGATGAAGGCCAGGCGCACGGTACCGATAGGCCCGTTCCGCTGCTTGCCGATGATGAGTTCGGCCACGCCCTTGTCCGGGGAGTCCTCGTTGTAGACCTCGTCGCGGTAGATGAACAGGATCACGTCCGCGTCCTGTTCGATCGCACCCGAGTTATGGCTGACGATGCCGTCAGCCAGCCAGGAGGCATTCCCGGGCACGGTGAGATCAAACACCTCACGCTCGCCGACAGACTCGATAGCCTCTATCGAGTCCCAGTACAAGTCACTCCCGGCGACCTCTCTCAGGTAGTCGTCGTCGAGGAGCTCTGCGTAGCTCATCACCGTTTCTCTCGACGGGGCAAAGCGGAAGTGGGAGCTGCCGCCATAAGCAGTGCCGCGCGACTGCGCCATCTGCCGTTGAGAGTTTCCTCGCACACGCATCTCCCGCTTGACGTAGCTGAAGATCTCTCGCGGAATCGTGTCCACATTCGTGTTGCTTGTCTGCTGTGCCAGGCGCGACCGCAGGGCCTCCACCTGCAGCTGCTGGTGCCCGAAGCCGCCAACGGTTTCAGCGAAACGGCGCTGGTACTCGCCGCCGGAGATATCCAGCTCAAACCAGCCGGAGGGATGCCGCTCAGTCGCCTTGTGCTTGATCCTGGCGACAATGCCGAAGCGCAGCAGCAGCAGCGCAAGGTCATCAATCAGGCCCCGGCTGGCGCTGGAAAAGAAGACCCTGCGACCGCTGATGGAGCCATCGGTGGACCAAAGGTGCTGCAGAAACAACGCCAGCTGCTCCTGCCCGAGCCTGAAAACGGGCGCCGGGATGCGCTTGTCAGCGGAACGCTGGCCGTAGATGCCGAGGTCCTTGAGAAACTTGCCTGCGCCCTGGGCATGCCAGCGGTTGCCATTGCCGGAGATCTCCAGCTGGTGCCAGTTACCGCGGCCCTCCCGGCGGTTCACGGTGGAGCCCAACTGCTCGGCGGCACGGCGAACAATGACGCTGTTGGCCTCACTCGCCGTGGTGTAGCGCATCGGCTGGTGCACCACGTAACTGCCATCACCGATCATGTGGGCGAGGAAAATCAGCTCGTGCTCTGCCATCGCCAGGGGCTTGGCCGGCTCTGGCAATCGGCGGGCAAGCGCCAGGCGGTCACCCAGGGCCAGTTCTTCGAGCCGCTTCCAGCCATCGAGCGTCAGCAGGCGATGGCCGGCAGTACAGCGCAGAGACCGGCCGGACCTCAGCTGAACATCGAAAACTGCCTTCTGCCCGACCGACCAGACCTTGTCGGCGAGTGCCGGTTCCAGCCGCCCACGTTCAGAGACTGACAGCACGTCCGGCGTTTCCCCGACCAGTTCGGCAACGGTCAAGCGGGAGCCGTCAGCCAGGCAGACGCCGGTTTCGCCGACGACGCATTCGCGAAGGTCCGAGTTCACCGGGCGCTTGTTCGGGCGCTGCTCCAGGGAGCGGTTGAGCTGGGACAGGGCCACCACCGGGCAGCCGAATTCCTTGGCAATGGCCTTGAGGTTCCGTGAAATCTCGGAAATCTCGGCCGTGCGCCCCTCCGAGCTGCCGGCCACCTGCATGAGCTGCAGGTAATCGATCATGACCATGGCCAGGTCGCCGTGCTCGCGCACGACCCGCCGCGCGCGGCTGCGCACCTCCGTGGGCGTCAGCGCCGGCGTGTCATCGATGTACAGGGGCACGTCCTTGAGCTTGCCCACGGCGCCGGAGAGCTTGGGCCAGTCCTCCTGGTCCAGCTTGCCGTTGCGCACCTTGCTCTGGTCGATGCGGCCGATGGACGACAACATGCGCATGATCAGCTGCTCCGCCGGCATCTCCATGCTGAACACCAGCACGGGCCGCTCCTGTTGAAGCACCGCGTGCTCCACGAGGTTCATGGCGAAGCTGGTCTTGCCCATGGAGGGCCGCCCGGCCACGATCACCAGGTCCGAGCGCTGCAGGCCGGACGTGAAGCGGTCGAGATCGACGTAACCGGTGGACAGGCCGGTGATATCACCGCCGCTCTGGAACAGTTCCTCGATGCGCGACAGCGCCCCCTGCAGCAGCGGGTTGACGGTCTGCGGCCCGCCCGCCTTCGGCCCCTGCTCGGCGATCTGCATGATGCGCCGCTCCGCGGCGTCGATGAGCTCCTCGGCGCTTCGCCCCTCCGGGTTGAAGCCGCTGTCGGCAATCTCCTGGGCGGCCTGGATGAGCCGGCGCACGTTGGCCCGCTCGCTGACCACCTGCGCGTAGGCCCGGATGTTCGAAGCGCTGGGCGTGCCCTCGGCGAGTTCCGTCAGGTAGGCGAGGCCGCCGGCGGCCTCGAGCTCGCCGCTGGCCTGCAGCTTGTCGGCCACGGTGATCACGTCCACGGGGTCGCTGGCCTCGGCCAGGCGGGCCACGTGGCGGAAGATCAGCCGGTGGTCCGGGCGGTAGAAGTCCTCGGCAGCCACCACCTCGGCCACGCCGTCCCAGCCATCGGCGGACAACAGCAGACCGCCGAGCACGGACTGCTCCGCCTCGATGGAATGGGGCTGCATCTTGATGCGGGCGACGTCGCCGTCGTAGTCGGGCGGCGGCTCCGGCGGCAGGTCGGCGATATCGGGTTCGGCCATGGGGGGCTCAGGACTCGACGCGGCCGTTCAGGGTAGCCGATTCGGTGGACGGCCAGAAGGGGGTGTGCCGTCGGCACGCCCCCCTTCGGCCCGGGGTCGGGCTTACTCGGGGACCACCGCCACGGTGACGTCGACCATCACCTCGGGGTGGACCTGCACGGCGACCACGTACTCGCCGGTCTCGCGCAGGGCACCCTCGGGCAGGCGTACCTCGGCCTTGTCGATCTCACAGCCGGCGGCGGTGACGGCGTCGGCGATGTCGCGGGTGCCGATGGAGCCGAACAGCTTGCCCTCGTCGCCGGCGTTGGCGGTGATCGTCACAACGCCGACTTCGGCCAGCTTCTCACCGCGGGCCTGAGCAGCGGCCAGGGCCTCCGCGGCGGCCTTCTCGAGCTCGGCGCGGCGCGCCTCGAACTCGGCGACGTTCTCCTTCGTGGCCGGCACGGCCTTGCCCTGGGGAATCAGGAAGTTGCGGCCGTAGCCGGACTTCACTTCGACGGTGTCGCCGAGGCCGCCCAGGTTGCCAATGTTCTCCAGCAGAATGACTTGCATGGTTCCTATCCTCTCGCTGCGGGAGCGGGCTCCCGTACGGCGCCCGTGGCGCCCCGTGTCAAATGTTCGTTCAGTTCTCGCCGTCCTTCCCGGCGCGCTGCCAGCGCGCGCGGAAGTCCACCCAGGCATCCAGTACCGCGAAGCCGACGAGCAGCAGCTTGGCCGCATCAAACAGCAGCCACAGCGCATAGAACGCCGTCAGCCACACCCGGCCCGAGCCGCGCTGAGCCGCCCGGGCGTGCACCAGCGCAAAACCCACGACGGTCACCGGCACCAGCAGGCACGCGGCCCAGCTCCGGTACTCCAGGCCCAGGGCCGTGAGCCCCGCGGCGCCCAGAGCCAGCGCGGCGGTCACGCCGACCGGGAGGCGCAGGGCGCGAAACTCGCTGCCGAACCCCCCGGGGTTGTACAGGGCGGCCTGCCAGTAGCGCGCAAGCGCCAGGCAGAGCACTGCCAGGATGGCGTTCGCGGCACCCATCATGCCCGCGAGCTGCAGCTGGGTCGGCACCTGCATGGCCACCTCCGCCCCCTGCCCGGCGGACTGCTGCACCTGCTCCAGCAGCTGCCCGAAAACCGCGGCCAGTTGCTCCAGCATGCGCCGCGCCAGCAGCAGCGTGGCCAGGCCCGTCACGATACCGACGGCGGCACTCGCGAGCACCGCGAGGGCCAGGCTCACCGACAGGCGCAGCACCAGGGCCAGCACGAAGGTGCCCAGGAGCAGCGCCAGCGGCGTAGTGTCACCGGCCATCTGCGTCAGCAGCAGCGCCGGCAGGGAAGCCCAGAGCACGATCCAGGCCCCCGGGCCGACGCCGCGGCGCAGCGTGACGAGTGCCGCTGTAGCCGCGCCAATCCAGCAGAACAGGACGCTGCCGGAGCTTGCGACGGCCAGCAGCAGGGCCCGGTAGGGGCCGCGCATGGCAAAAGCGGCAAGCGCTTTCATAGAGCCACCCGCCCGCGGGCGGGGCCCCGGGGCCCCGTCCCGCCGGGAAGGGTTGCTACCGGTGGGCGTCCGAGTACGGCAGCAGCGCCAGGAAGCGTGCGCGCTTGACGGCGGTGGACAGCTGGCGCTGGTACCGGGCCTTGGTGCCCGTAATCCGGCTCGGGACGATCTTGCCCGTCTCCGAGATGTAGGCCTTGAGCGTGTCGAGGTCCTTGTAATCGATTTCCTTCACGCCCTCGGCGGTGAAGCGGCAGAACTTGCGGCGACGGAAAAAGCGTGCCATGGCTAATACTCCTGGATTCGGTTAACGACGGCCTCAGGCCTCGGTCTTCTCGGCGGCTTTCTCAGCGGTTTTCTCGGCACCCTTCTCGCCGGCGCCCTCAGCGGGCTTGTCGCCCCGGTCGCCGCGCGGGCCCTTGTCGTCGCCCTTGCGATCGTCGAAACGGCTCTTGCGCTCGCGGCTCTCTTTCTCGGCCTTCATGATCGGAGACTCGCTGGACACGGCCTCGTCGCGGCGGATGACCAGGTTGCGGATCACGGCGTCGTTGAAGCGGAAGGTCGTGGTCAGCTCTTCCATGGCGTCGTTGCTGGCCTCGACGTTCATCAGCACGTAGTGTGCCTTGTGAACCTTGTTGATCGGGAAGGCAAGCTGCCGGCGGCCCCAGTCTTCCAGGCGGTGCACCTGGCCACCGTCCTTGGTCACCATGGCGGTGTAGCGCTCGACCATGGCCGGCACCTGCTCGGACTGATCCGGATGGACCAGGAATACGATTTCGTAATGTCGCATCGAAGGCTCCTTACGGGTTAATGCCACCCGTCAGCGCGGTGTGGCAAGGAGAATGGGCAACGATCGGTCGCCCGCAAATTTTGGAGCGCGGAGTTTAGCCGCGCGGGAGCCGCCTTGCAAGCGCCGGTCACCCTGCTGCGCCGGTCACCCTGCTGCCGCCCGCTGGCGCACGGCCTCGAAGAGGCAGACGCCGGCGGCCACGGACACATTGAGGCTGGACACGGCCCCGGCCATGGGCAGGTGGACGAGAAAGTCACAGTGCGCCCGGGTGAGCCGGCGCAACCCGGCCCCCTCGGCGCCGAGCACCAGAGCGACGGGGCCGGTGAGGTCCTGGGCGTACAGGCTGCTCCCGGCCTCGCCGGCAGTGCCGTAGAGCCAGATACCGCGCTCCTTCAGGCCCTTCAGCACCCGGGCGAGGTTGGTGGCCGCGTGCAGGGGGACCGTCTCCGCCGCGCCACAGGCCACCTTGCGCACCACCGGCGTCACGGAAGCGGATTTGTCCTTCGGCAGGATCACCGCGTCCACCCCCGCCGCATCGGCGCTGCGCAGGCAGGCGCCGAGGTTGTGCGGGTCCGTCACGCCATCGAGCACGAGCAGCAGGGGGGCATGATCGAGCGCATCGAGGTGGACCCAGAGGTCGGCCTCCCGGGCCAGGGTCTTGTCGAGGCCGGCCGGACCGGCGATGAGCTCGGCCACCACGCCCTGGTGGCGTCCCTGTACCAGCCGGTCGAGGGCCGACCGGGGGACGCGGTGGATGGCAACACCCGCCGCCTCCGCCGCCGCCAGCAGCGCGGCAACGCGCCGGTCCTCGCGACCGCGCTGCACCTGCAGGCGCACGATGCTCGCGGGGTCTCGCGCCAGCAGCGCCTCGACGGCATGGATGCCGTAGACCGGCCCGGCCACGGCCTAGCGACGCCGCCTGCGGCGCTGCCCGCCGCTCTTCCCGTCGGCGGACTTCCCGTCGGCGGACTTCCCGTCGCCGGTTTTCCTGCCGGCCTTGTCGGCGGGTTTGCTGCCGGCGTTCTTTCCACCCTTCGCCCGGCGCGAGGGGCTCTGACCCGAACGACCGCCGCTCGCAGCGGCGGCCTTGCCCCCCTTCGCGGAGGCGCCGCCCCCGCCCCGGCCGCTGTCGCCGCGCCCGGTCTTGCCCCGGCTATCGTCGCCGGCGCCACGCCGGCTGCGGGCGCTCTTGCCGGTCGCCGGGAGTTCCACGGGCTCGAGATCGATCTTCTTGTCGTCGAGATCCACCCGGGCGACCTGCACCGTGAGCTTGTCGCCGAGCTGAAAGCTGCGGCCGCTGCGCTCGCCGACCAGGCGCTGATGGGCCGGGTCGAAGCGGTAGTAGTCCCCCGGCAGCGCCGTGACGTGCACCAGGCCTTCTATATAGAGGTCCGACAGCTCCACGAAGAGGCCGAAGCTGGTCACCGCCGCGACCACCCCGGCAAACTCCTCGCCGACCCGGTCCTGCAGGTACTCGCACTTGAGCCAGGCATCCACGTCGCGGGTAGCGTCGTCGGCGCGGCGCTCGGTCATGGAACAGTGCTCGCCGAGCACCACCATGGCGCGCTCGTCATAGGGGTAGCTCTCTTCGCGCGGCATGACGTTCGCTCCGTCCGCCCGGCGGACGAGGCGGCTGCGCTGCTTCGAGCGGATCACCGAGCGGATGCCGCGGTGGACAATGAGGTCCGGGTAGCGGCGGATCGGGGAGGTGAAGTGGGCGTAGCCCGCGTAGTTCAGTCCGAAGTGTCCCTTGTTCTCGGGCTGATAGACGGCCTGGCGCAGCGAGCGCAGGAGCATGGTCTGGATGACGTGGGCGTCCGGCCGGTCCTGGATCTCCTCCATGAGCGCCTGGTAGTCCCGGGGGCTCGGCTCTGCGCCACCGCGAAGGCCAAGGCCGAGCTCGCCGAGAAAGGCGCGCAGGTTCTCGAGCTTTTCCTCGCCGGGCCCCTCGTGCACGCGAAACAGGGTCGGCAGCGGGTGCTTCTCGAAGAAGCGGGCAGTGGCAACGTTCGCGCAGAGCATGCACTCCTCGATGAGCTTGTGGGCATCGTTGCGCACTACCGGCACGATCTCGCTGATCTTGCGCTGGTCGTCGAAGATGATCCGCGTCTCCACGGTTTCGAAGTCGATGGCGCCGCGCTCCTCCCGGGCGAGGCGCAGCACCTTGTACAGGTCATGCAGGCGCGTGAGGTCGGCGATGCGCGCCTTCGGCACCGCCGGCTCCTGCTCGCCCGCCAGCACCCGGCCCACCTGGGTGTAGGTCAGCCGCGCGTGGCTGTGGATCACGGCCTCGTAGAACTGGAACTTGCCGAGTTCTCCGTCACGGTTGAGATCCATCTCCACGACCATCGCCAGCCGGTCCACCTCGGGCTTCAGGGAGCAGAGCCCGTTGGACAGCACCTCCGGCAGCATCGGTACCACCCGCTCGGGGAAGTAGACGGAGTTCCCCCGCCGGGCCCCCTCCGAGTCCAGGGCCGAGCCCGGGTGCACGTAGTGGGACACGTCGGCGATCGCAACCCAGAGCTTCCAGCCGCCGAGACGCTTCTTGCGGCAGTACACGGCATCGTCGAAGTCCTTCGCATCCTCGCCGTCGATGGTGACGAAGGGCAGGTCGCGCAGATCGATGCGGGCGCGCTTGTCGGCCTCGTCGACTTCCTCGCGCAGGTGCCCGGCCTCGTCGACGACGGCCTCGGGCCACTCGAAGGGGATGCCGTGAGCGCGGATGGCGATGTCGATCTCGAGCCCCGGGTCCAGGTGGTCGCCAAGCACCTCGATCACCCGCCCCTTGGCGCCCAGGCGGCCCGTGGGGTAGTCCGTGATCTCGGCGGTCACGATCTGCCCGTGCTTCGCCCCGCCCTTGGCCTTCGGCGGGATGAGCACGTCCTGGGTGATGCGGGCGTTGTCCGGGATGACCACGCCGATGCCGCTCTCTTCCTGGTAGCGGCCCACCACGCGGTCGACCCCGCGCTCGAGGATCTCGACCACCTTGCCTTCGGCCCGGCCCCGGCGGTCGATGCCGGTCACCGTGACCAGCACCGTGTCACCGTCGAAGAGGCTGCGCATCTGCCGGGCGCTCAGGAACACGTCGTCGCCACCGGTGACCGGCATCGCGAACCCGTAGCCATCGCGATGCCCCTGCACCCGGCAGCGCAGAAGGTTCATGGCGTCGACGACACCGTAGGCGCCGCGCCGGTCCACCAGCAGCTGGCCATCGCGCTGCATGGCGCGGAGACGGTTGCGCAGGGCGTCGAGGTCCCGGTCGTCGGTCAGGCCGAGCAGCTCGGCCACCTGGCCGTGATCCAGGGGCCGGTCCGCGGTGCGCAGCTGCTCCAGGATGAACTCCCGGGAGGGAATGGGGTTGTCGTAGCGGGCCGCCTCGCGGGCGGCGTGGGGGTCGGCTTTCCTGCCTTTTCGTGCCATGGAGTGGCCTTTTTTCCGGTGCGTTTGCGGGCCCGCAGGCCCGCGCGAGCCGCCATTATACGTGATCGTTGACAAACACCGGGCCTGCGACTAGAGTGCTGCACCCTCACCCCGTGCCCAGGTGGTGAAATTGGTAGACACGCTAGCTTCAGGTGCTAGTGGCCGCAAGGCCGTGGAGGTTCAAGTCCTCTCCTGGGCACCATTCGTTTCCGGGCCCGCCTCATCACCGGCTCCCTGCTGCAGCTCCAGATAGACCGTTCGCGCCAGCATCAGCAGCAGGCCGATGCCGCCCGTGGTCATGACCACGAGCACCCAGACTTCGGACTTCATGCCCGCGGCCCGAGCACGGTTCTGCAGAAGGAAGAATGCCGCCGTCAGGCAGATGAGCAGGTCGAACCACGCCTGCAGTCCCCAGGGTGATCGCGTCAGCAGGGGCCAGAAGCCGAACAGCTCTTCCGTGAAAACCGCATAGGCCGTCAGCGCCGCAAAGGGGACAACAAGGCCGGCTGGCACGAGCCAGGCGGGCCAGGCCACTCGTTCCTTCGTCTGCGTCACCAGCAGCATGGCCATGGCGGCCACCGCGAACCCGCCGAGCGCCACCCATTCCGCTATCGTCATTGAGCAAGCCTTCTTCTGTCCGGGAAAGTCAGCGGACCGGCACGGGCGCATCGGCCCAGGGCGTCACGGTCTCGCCGAAGGGCTTTCGATAGCCCTCGGGTAGCTCCTCCGTCATATCCAGCACGGCAGCCAGCCGGCCCATGCCGACGTAGAGCGCGCAGTGGACCATCAGCTCCACGATCTCGGCCTCGCTGAAGTGCTCGCGCAAAGCATCGAAGCGGTCGTCGGTGATGGACAGGTGGTCCGTGGCGAAGCGGTCGGCGAAGGCGATCGCCGCCTTCTCCGCCGGCGACAGGTCCGGCGCTTCCTCGGGGGTTTCCAGGGAGCAGACCAGGCCCTCGTCGACGCTGTCGGCCGCGGCCTGGTAGCGGATGGCCATGCAGCTACGGCACTGATTGTGGAAAGCCACGCGCAGGCGTACCAGCTCGATGAGGCGCTCCGGTAGCGTCCGGTTCAAGGTCACGCCCGCGCCGAAGCCGATGGCCGCCTTCGCCATGGCCGGTGACAGCGCGAGCATGCGGGTAATGCCCTGCTCGATCACCGAGGCGCTGTCGGCCTGGGTCATGGCGCGCAGTTCCGGGTCCCACTGCTCGGGGGGTAGTTTGCTGAGGCGGCTCATGGTGCTCTCCTTATTCCCGGGGTCGTCTTCCCGGGCTCGTCGCTTTACCGGACTGGTCGCTTGAAAAAACGCTGTCGCGACCCACGCCCGGGTTACGCCGACCCGCGAAAGAAGTCAAGCGCCGGGGGCGTTGCCCCTGGTCTCGCGCTGGCTTTATAGTCCGCGGGTCACCACAGAGCGACCCTCCGAGGAAACCATCCCGCCCATGACCTATTGCCTCGCGATCGCCCTGGACGAGGGCCTGGTGTTCTGCTCCGATTCGCGCACCAACGCCGGCCCTGACCGCGTCAGCACCTACAGCAAGATGCACCGCTTCGCCGTGCCCGGCGACCGGTCCCTGGTCATCCTCACCGCCGGCAACCTCGCCACCAGCCAGGCCGTGGTCGCGCAGATCCAGCGCGATCTCGAGGAGAACGCAGAGTTCAACATCTTCAACGCCCGCTACGTCAGTGACGTCGCCGACTACCTGGGCACGCTCAGCCTCGCCGAGCAGGACAAGTACGCCAAGAAGGGCGGCCCCAACGCCGGCTTCAATGCCACGGCGACCTTCATCGTCGGCGGGCAGATCAAGGGGCACGAGCAGGAGCTGTACATGGTCTATCCCGAGGGCAATCACATCACCGCCTCGGACCTGTACCCCTACCTGCAGATCGGCGAGACCAAGTACGGCAAGCCCATCCTCGACCGGATCATCCGCCCGGACACCCCGGTGGAGACGGCCATGCGCTGCGCCCTGGTCTCCATCGACTCGACCATGCGCTCGAACGCCACCGTGGGCCCGCCGCTGGAGTGCCTGTTCTACCGCAGGGGCAGCCTCGAGCCGCAGGAGCGCTACTTCATGCTCGAGGAGAATCACCCCTACCTGGCACAGCTGCGCCAGAGCTGGGACGACAACATCCGCAGCGCCTTCGAGGGGCTGCCGTCGCTGTCGGCTATGCTCGAAGGCGACGGATGACGCTGTCGACGAAGGCCAGCTTTCCGGCCACCACCTCGTTGATCACGAAGGGGTAGGCGTCACCGAGCCCGACGCTGCGGTTGAGCTCGTTAAGGGTCGTGGACAGGCCCCGCCAGGCATTGATGCGCTGCGCCATGGTCATGGTATCCGGCGACCGGCCCAGGAGCCCCTGGGCCGCGGCGGTCTCCAGCGCGTCGTAGATATGCAGGTAGTGCCCCCAGCACTCGGCCCAGTCCTCCGAGGGATGGGCGCTGGCGTAGGCACTGATGTAGCGCTCATGCCAGGCGGTCGCAGGCCCGTTTTTATAGTGCGCCGCGAGCGCCGCTGCGTAGTCCGCCTGCTCGTCCCCGAACAGATCAGTGAACTCGGCGCGCGTCGTCGCGTCCGGGTCGAGAAGGCTCCAGTAGTAATGCCCGCTCTCGTGGCGCAGGTGGCCGAGCACCGTGCGGTATTCCTCGTTCATCTGGCTGCGCACCGCGGTGCGCGCAACGTCGTCCGCCTCCAGCGTATTGATAGTAATCACGCCGCCCAGGTACCCCGTGGAGGCGAAGGTCTCGGCAAAAATCTTCCGGGAGCGGCCGTCCTCGATGAAATCGAAGAGCAGGCCGAGACGCTCGTCCACCCAGCCGCTGACCAGGGGCAGGCCGAGCTGCATGAGGGTGAAGAACAGGCGCTTTTTTCCCTCCTCGAGCACGCGCCAGCGGCGGTCGTTGCCGGGCAGGGACTGGTTGGGCACGGTGCGGTTGAACTGGCAGGCGAAGCACAGCGGGTGCGCCTGCTCGGCGGGGCGCAGCCAGTTGCAGACCCCGAAGTCCTCGCCGTTGGCGCAGAAGCGAAAGGCCCGGCCGTTGCGATCGGTGTACACGCCGTC
This sequence comes from Pseudohaliea sp., assembly GCF_054552115.1. Classification (NCBI taxonomy): domain Bacteria; kingdom Pseudomonadati; phylum Pseudomonadota; class Gammaproteobacteria; order Cellvibrionales; family Halieaceae; genus Pseudohaliea; species Pseudohaliea sp. The sequence continues at coordinate 29,841 of NZ_JBTOLW010000033.1, forward strand.
GCCCGCCGGCGCGAGGGGGCGAACCTCGCGCACCGCCGGGTCGAAGCCGAGGCGGGCCCCGCAGGAGAGACAGTGGCCGTTGTCGAAGAAGACCTGGCTGCCGCAGTCACAGCGGAAGCGCTTCATCGATGCTCGAACCGGAACCAGCGGTCGCTGATAGCGTCGTTCAAGGTGTTGAGGACCCCCTGCAGGTCGTCGATGAAGGCATGCAGCTCCTCCCGCTCCCAGTCCGTACGGAAGAAACGGCGCAGCTTGCGCCGGGCGCGCTCGATGACGCGGAGCGCGTCCTCGTTGCCCTTGAGGGGCCCGAGCTCCTCGCGGACACCGCGCAGGCAGAAACGCACGGAGCGCGGGAAGGACTGTTCCATGAACACGAAGTCGACCACGCTCCCCGGCTCCACCAGCGGGCCCACCCGCCGCCGGTAGGGGCCCAGGGCACAGAGGGACTTGAGCAGCGTTCCCCAGAGCAGGTGGTCCAGGGCCCGCTGCGTACCCTCGCGGCCGAGGATATCGGCGGCGCCGACGTCGATGATGCGGGTGGCCATGTCGGCGCGCTCGAGGAGCTGGCCGAGCTTGATGAAACGGTAGCTGTGGTCCCGGCACAGGGTGTTGCGCCAGACCCCGTTGATCACCTGGGTGCGGCTCACGACCTCCTGCAGGAACACCTGGCGGTGGCGCCGACCGACGGATTTCTCGGCCTGTTCGCGGGTGAAAAGGTAGAGTTCGTTGACCAGCTCCCAGACCTCCTCCGGGAGCACGTCACGGGTCGTGCGCACGTTTTCCCGTGCCGTGCGCACGGCAAAGGGGATGCTGCAGGCCGCGCCTTCCTCGGCGACGAGCAGCCGGATGACGTTGGCCTCGTTCGCCACGCGGAAGTGCTCGGAGGCCAGCGGTCCGGCGTCGAGGATGCGCACCAGGATGTCCCAGCCGGGCTGCGATCCGCGGGGAATATCCATGACCAGGTGGTGGTAGGCGTCCACCAGCCGCGCCGTGCATTCGGCGCGCTCGAGATAGCGCCCCATCCAGTACACCCGCTCGGCCACCCGCGACAGCATGGTCATGCCCGCCCCTCCACGATCCAGGTATCCTTGCTGCCACCCCCCTGGGAGGAGTTCACCACCAGCGAGCCCTTCACCATGGCAACACGGGTGAGCCCCCCGGGCGTGACCCAGGCATCCCGGCCCTGGAGGATGAAGGGACGCAGGTCCAGGTGCCGCGGCTCGATGCCGCCATCAAGGCAGGTGGGCGCCGTGGACAACTTCAGCGTCGGCTGGGCGATGTAGTTGCGCGGATGCTTCTCGATGAGCTTCGCGAACTTCCTGCGCGTGGCCGCATCGACGTGCGGGCCGACCATGATGCCGTAGCCGCCGGACTCGTTCGCGGGCTTCACCACCAGCTTGTCGAGGTTCTTGAGCACATAGTCCCGGTCGGCCTGGCGGTGGCACAGGTAGGTGGGCACGGAGCGGACTTTCGGCTTCTCGCCGAGGTAGTAGCGGATCATTTCCGGCACATAGGCGTAGACGACCTTGTCGTCGGCGACGCCGGAGCCCGGGGCGTTGGCGATCGCCACCCTGCCACCGCGCCAGGCGCGCATGAGGCCGGGCACGCCGAGGACGGAGTCCTCGCGGAAGGCCTCCGGGTCCATGAAATCCTCGTCGATGCGGCGGTAGATCACGTCCACGCGGATCGGTCCGTCCACGGTGCGCATGTAGACGCAGTCGTCGTCGCCGACAAAGAGGTCAGCGCCTTCCACCAGCTCCGCGCCCATGCCCTGGGCAAGGAACGCGTGCTCGAAGTAGGCGGAGTTGTAGATGCCCGGCGTCAGCACCACGACGCAGGGGCGCTTGCGCTCCCGCGGGGAGAGAGAGGCAAGCATCTGGTAGAGCTGCGAGGGATAGTCGTCCACGGGCAGAATGCTGTAGTTCTCAAACAGTTCCGGCAGCACGCGCTTGGTGATCTCCCGGTTTTCCACCATGTAGGAGACGCCCGAGGGCACGCGCAGGTTATCCTCGAGAACGTACAGGTGGCCGTCGGCGTCGCGGATCAGGTCGGAGCCGCAGACGTGCGCCCAGACCCCGAAGCGCGGCGCGGCGCCGGCACACTGGGGCTTGTAGTTGCTGGACTCGAGCACGATCTCCGCCGGGATGATGCCGTCGGCGAGAATCTTCTGCTTGTGGTAGATGTCGTCGATGAAGCAGTTGAGGGCGCGGCTGCGCTGTACCAGGCCCTCGCGCACCGCGTTCCATTCCCGGGCCGTGATAATCCGGGGAATGATGTCGAAGGGCCAGGCGCGGTCAATGTTGCCGCCCTCGGTGTACACCGTGAAGGAGATGCCCATCTCCCGGATAGCCGCCGCAGCGGCAGCGCGGCGGGCGGCGAGCTCCTCGGCGGGCAGGCGGCGCAGCAGGTTGACGGCGCCCCGGGCGGCCGTCCGCGGGTGGCCCTTCTCCGTAATCAGCTCGTCATAGTAGGGCGCCGAACGGTACCCCTTCCAGCTCTCATCCATGGGTTCTCCCCTGCACGGGCCCGGCGCGGGGCCGGCGTGCATGTCTGGCGTGCGAGAGAAACAGGCGGCTCGCCGGGCCGGCCGTGTCCCGGGCAATCAACCCTATCTAACCAAAAAGCCCCATGGTCGCGCTACACTGCCTGCAATCGAGGAACAATCGCTGCCGGAGAACGATAACACCATGCGCCAGACCCACCACCGCGCCTGCCACCTCTGCGAGGCCATCTGCGGCCTGCTCATCGAGACCGAGGACGAGCGCGTCGTCTCCATCAAGGGTGACCCCGACGACCCGCTCAGCCGAGGGCACATCTGCCCGAAGGCCATCGCGCTGCGCGATATCCACGAGGACCCGGACCGGCTGCGCCGCCCGGTGAAGAAAGTGCGCGACGGCGACGCCACGCGCTGGGAAGAGATCAGCTGGCAGGAGGCGCTGGACACGACCGCCGAGCGCCTGCTGGCGATCTACCGGGAGCACGGTGTCGACGCCATCGGCATCTACATGGGCAATCCCACGGTCCACAATTACGGGATGATGACCCACCAGAACAACCTGTTCCGCTTCTTCCGCACGAAGAACCGCTTCTCCGCCACCTCCGTGGATCAGCTGCCGCACCACCTGGCGTCCCTGTGGCTGTTCGGGCACAAATCGCTGTTCCCGATCCCGGACATCGACCGCACGGAGTACTTCCTCATGCTGGGCGCCAACCCGGTGGCCTCGAACGGCAGCATCTGGACGGTTCCGGACGTGCGCCGGCGCATCAAGGACCTCACCGCCCGCGGCGGCCGCCTGGTGGTCATCGACCCGCGGCGGACGGAAACCGCTCAGCTTGCCAGCGAGCACCACTTCATCCGCCCGGGGAGCGACGCCCTCTTCCTGGCCGCGCTCCTCAATACGCTGTTCGAGGAGAAGCTCGCCGACCCGCGCCAGCTCGCGCCCTTCCTAGACGGCCTCGATACCGTCGCAGCGGCGCTCGCCCCGTTCACGGCGGAGGCCGTGGGCCGCGCGACGGGGATCGCCACCGACGCGATCCGCACCATCGCCCGCGCTTTCGCCGCTGCGGACGCCGCCATCTGCTACGGCCGCATGGGCGTGTCGACGCAGGCCTTCGGGGCACTCTGCCAGTGGCTCATCCAGGTGATGAACATCGCCACGGGCAACCTCGACCGGCCCGGCGGCTCCCTGTTCACCCTGCCGGCCATGGACCAGGTCAGCAACACCGGCCCCGGTGGTTTCAACCGCCACCAGAGCCGCGTGCGCGGCCTGCCGGAGTTCGACCGGGAGCTGCCGGCGGCGGTGATGGCCGAGGAGATCACCACCCCGGGGGCGGGCCGCGTGCGCGCGCTGTTCACGGGGGCCGGCAACCCGGTGCTGTCGACGCCGAATGGCCGCGCCCTGGACGCCGCCCTTGAGCAGCTCGAGTTCATGGTCAGCCTCGACCCGTACCTGAACGAGACCACGCGGCACGCGGACATCATCCTGCCGCCGACCTCGCCGCTCGAGCACGACCACTACGACATCGGCTTTCACATCAATGCCATCCGCAACACGGCGCGCTACAGCGAGCCGGTGTTCGACAAGCCCGAGGGCAGCCTGCACGACTGGGAGATCTTCGCGGCGCTCGGCGAGCGCGTGGCGGCGGCCCTTGGCGAGGAACCGCGCAAGCCGATGACGCCGCAGGAGATGGTCGACCTGGGCCTCCGCTTCGGCCCCTACGGCAGCGGCAGCGAGCACCAGCTCGACCTCGCGACCCTGAAGGCAAACCCCTCCGGGGTGGACCTCGGCCCGCTGAAACCCCAGCTCCCGGACCGCCTGTTCACGGCGAACAAGCGCATCGACTGCGCCGTGCCCCTGCTGCTTGCGGATCTCGAGCGCCTGCGTAACGAACTCGACGGCGACCCGGCGGCCGGCAGCGCCGACCTGCGTCTCATCGGCCGGCGCCACGTCCGCGACAACAACAGCTGGATGCACAACTATCACCGGCTGGTGAAGGGCCGGGACCGCTGCACGCTCCTCGTGCACCCGGCGGATCTCGATCGCCACGGGCTGAAGGATGGCGACCGCGCCCGCCTGGCCTCGCGCACGGGGGAGCTGACCGTCACGGTGGAGGCCTCGGACAGCGTGATGCCCGGAGTGGTGAGCCTGCCCCACGGCTATGGCCACGACCGCGAGGGTGTGCGTCTCGGCACGGCCCGTGCCAAGGCCGGCGTATCGTGCAATGATGTTACGGACGACCGCTGGCTCGACGCCCTTTCGGGCAATGCCGCCGTGAACGGGGTGCCGGTCACCCTCGCTGCGGCGTTCTGAGAGCCGCTCGCCGCGCCCACCGCGTCCCGAGGGAAACGCCATGGAAATGACAAGCATCGTGTTATGGCTGGTGATCCTTGCCCTGGTGATCTATCTCATCGCCATCTACAACACCCTGGTCAAGCTGAAAAACCGCTACCAGAATGCCTTCGCCCAGATCGAGGTGCAGCTCAGACGGCGCTACGACCTGATCCCCAACCTGGTGGAAACCGCCAGGGGCTACATGACCCACGAGCGCGAGACGCTGGACGCGGTCACCACCGCCCGCAATGAGGCGGCCGCGCTGCTCACGGCCATCGGCGAGGGCGGCGGCAGCGGCCCCGCCCTTGCCGAGCTCGCCGGCGCGGAGAACGCCCTGCAGGGTGCCCTCGGCAGGCTCAACGTGACCATGGAGGCCTACCCGGACCTCAAGGCCAGCGAGAACATGCTGGAGCTCTCCGAGGAGCTCACCAGCACCGAGAACCGCGTGGCCTTCGCCCGCCAGGGCTACAACGACGCGGTCATGGCCTACAACACCTACCGGCAGAGCTTCCCGCCGGTGGTGCTGGCGGCTACCTTCGGCCACCCGAGTGACGCCGAACTCCTGGAATTCGACGACAGCCCGCAGATCCAGGCGGCACCGCGCGTTTCCTTCTAGCGCGGCGCGGCGACGCCGGACGCGGTGGACTTCTTCGCCCAGCAGGAGCTGGCCCGGCGCAACACGCGCCTGCTGGTGCTTCTCTTTACCCTGGCCGTCGTCGGTCTGGTGCTACTCACCAACCTGCTGGTCGCCGGTTTACTGTTCTTCTCCGAGGACTACAATGTGTATGCCGGCAGCCGGGGCGGCTGGGCCGGCTTCCTCCGGGAACTCTCCTGGGACCGCTTCGGGGCCATCAGCGCTGTGGTGGTCGGCAGCGTGTTCATCGTCTCGCTGGTGAAATGGCTGCAGCTGGCCGCCGGCGGCAGGGCCATTGCCGAGACCCTCGGTGCGGAGAGGGTGCTGCCGCAGACCCGCGACGCGGACGAGCGCCGCGCCCTGAACATCGTGCAGGAGATCGCCCTCGCCGCCGGCATGCCGGTGCCGGACCTCTACCTGCTCAGGGACGAGCGCGGCATCAACGCCTTCGCCGCCGGGGTGACCCAGGCCGACGCGGTGATCGCGGTGACCAGCGGCGCCCTGCACCACCTGAAGCGCCAGGAGCTGCAGGGCGTCATCGGCCACGAGTTCAGCCATATCCTCAACGGCGACATGCGTCTCAACGTGCGCCTGGCCGCCCTGCTCAAGGGCATCACCTTCATCGGCGATATCGGCTACCTCCTGCTCCGCGCCGGCACGCACCGGCACCGGGTGCGCACCGGCACCCGCGGCAGCAAGAACAGCGGCGCCGCCCTGCCCGTATTCGGCCTTGGGCTTCTGGTGATCGGCTGGATCGGCGGCACCTGTGCCGGCTTCATCAAGGCCGCCATCAGCCGGCAGAAAGAATTCCTTGCAGATGCCGGCGCCGTCCAGTTCACCCGCGACCCGGACGGCATCGCCGACGCCCTCAAGGTGATCGGCGGCTACGTGCCGGGCACACTCGTGCACCGGGCCCGGGCCGCGGAGCTGTCGCACATGTTCTTCGGCGCCGTCACCCACCGCCTGTGGCAGGGCTTCGCCACGCACCCGCCGCTGGACGCGCGCATCCGGCGCATCCAGCCGCGCTGGGACGGGGAATACATCACGCGCAAGGTGCGCCACTACCCGAACACCCGCATCGAGAGCGCGGACGTGGAGTACCGCCCGGGCCGGGAGGCGCTGGTAGCAGCCGTGGCCGCAGCGGAGGCCGCACGGGGCTTTCCCGTTTCCTCCGGGCTGCCGCCCCGGGAAAGACCGCCAGCCGCCGACGGCGGCGCGCCCGCGGCACCGCCGCCGGTGATTCCGCCGGGGCTTCTCGCCCACGTCGATGACCCGCTCGGCGCCTCCTCCCTGGTCCTCGGGCTGCTCATCAGCGTGGACCCTGGGCACCGCGACCGCCAGCTCGCGCTCATCGCCGAGCGCGAGGTGCCCGGCCAGGCCACGCTGGTGAACACGGTGTCGCCCGGCCTCGCCGCCCTCCCCGCCGGCCTGCGCCTGCCGCTGGTCAACCGCTGCCTGCCGGCGCTCAGGACCATGAGCGCCCCGCAGTACCGCACCTTCAAGGAGACGCTGCTCGCGGTGATCCACGCGGACCGGCGCACGGAGCTCCTCGAGTGGTGCCTGTACCAGCTGGTGCGGCACTATCTCGACCCGGAGTTCGTGCAGGTCACGCCGAGCCGGCCGCGCTATGGTCGCCTGCGCAAGGTGGCCGACCCGCTCCGGGAGGTGCTCTCGGTGCTCGCCCACGAAGGCAGCGGCGAAGCGCGAGCGGCCTTCGCCCTGGCCCGCGGGGAACTGGCCCTGCCGAACCTCACGCTCAAACCCCGGGAGTCGCTCTCGGTCCGCGCCTTCAGCGAAGCCGTGCACACGCTCGCCGACTGTTACCCCCTCCTGAAGCCGCGGATTCTCAAGGCCATGGGCGAGGCCGCAAGCGAGAACGGCCACCTCTGCCCGGTGGAGTACGAGATCCTCGCCAGCATCGCCGCGGTGATCGACTGCCCGCTGCCGGAGAATCTGAAAGCCCCGCCGCTGTAAGCAGGGAGGTCCGCAAACCGGCACCGGCACGAAAACGGGCCCGCAACCGCTGCAGGGGCGCCGACGCGGACCTACCCTCATCGGCCGGTTTCATCCGTAACCGGTCCGAAGCTACCAAAACGGCAAAGCTCTGCTAAGGTTTTGATGGTGCCGGATCGATGGCGTCGCAGGGCAAGAGCAAGGATCGCTCCGCCGCGGTGCCGCCGGTGCAGATAACACATCGCCACTACCGCACATGGAGGTACGGTCATGCGAAGCACGCCAGCGCCGTCGCGCGCCCACGTCGAATTCCCCCACAGTCACAAGCTCGGCCCGCTGCCGGCCATCCCGCCGCTGCCCGTGCGGCCGGATCCGGCCCTGGACAAGCCGAGACACTTCCCGCTGTCGCGGACCACGGAACAGGTGCTGCGCCTGCTGCTGGAGGGCGACCTGTCGCGCCTGCGCGCCGATCTCGTCGCCGAGCGCCTCGGTATCAGCGGCACCACGCTGCGCCGCCGCCTGCGGGCCGACCACACCAGCTACCAGTTCCTGCTCGACCGCGCCCGCCAGTACCGCTGCGAACGGCTCCTTGCCGAGCGCCGCCTGCCCGGCAAGTGCCTGGCCGACGCCCTGGGCTACAACGAGGTCAACAGCTTCTACCGCGCCTTCCGCCGCTGGACCGGGCAGGGCTTCGCGGACTACCGGCAGGAAAGCGGGCGCTGATGTCCTGGCGGCGTGCCGGGGGATTTGCCACAGCGCAGGCGGCGTCGGGGGGGGGGGGGGGGGGGACTTTCGTGCCCCCCCGCCACTCCCCACCCCCCCCCCCCCACCAACAGACCCCGAAACCACCCCCACCCCACTTCCGCCC
>NZ_JBTOLW010000034.1:0-37817 GCF_054552115.1 Pseudohaliea sp.
ATCCATGGCAGCTCGACAGCGGACATCCATGTCCGCTGACGCCCCGGGACAGGGTGTCGCAACCCCCGTCGCCTGAATCAGGCGAGGGCCCCTCCGCCGAAAATTCTCCAACCCTTCAAGGAAGACTGGCGTGGCGACTGCGCATCTCCAATGGCACCACGGCAGGCGTCAGTGGCGGTGAAACCCCCTCCGGGACCGTCGCGGGCCATGGATGGCCCGCGCCGAGCGCACATGGATGTGCTTGTAGCGTGTCCCGGAGGGGGTTTCACCGGCGCTGGCGCCGCCATCGAAGGGTCCCGCCTTGAATTCTGTACCGCAGGGCTCCTGCCTGGGCTCAAAACTCCGGATCAGGTTCCTCAGGCTCCAGGACACTCTCGTCCGTGAGCCAGGCGTCGATGACGGCGGTGAGTTCTTCGCGGCCCTGGTGCTTGAGGGCGGAGAAAAGCTGGACCGAGACCATGTCGTCCGGGTAAGTGCTCGCTTCCTTGCGGGCGGCGAGGAGGGCGCTCTTGGCGGCGCCGCGCCCCAGCTTGTCGGCCTTGGTGAGGAGGACGTGCACCGGCATGCCGGCGACCGTGCCCCACTCCAGCATCTGCCGGTCGAAATCGCGGAACGGGTGGCGGATATCCATAAGCAGGATCAGGCCGCGGAGCGACTGGCGGGCCTGGAGATAGCGCTCGAGCTCGCGCATCCACTTGGCCTTCACCGCCTGCGGCACCTTGGCGAAGCCGTAGCCCGGGAGATCGACGAGGCGCTGGGAGTCCGAGAGCGCGAAGAAGTTGATCAGCTGCGTGCGCCCGGGGGTCTTCGACGTGCGGGCGAGGCTCGCCTGCCCCGTGAGGCTGTTGATGGCGCTCGACTTGCCCGCGTTCGAGCGGCCCGCGAAGGCGACCTCCCAGCCTTCGTCGGGCGGGCACTGTTTGAAGCGTGCCGCGCTCGTGAGAAAGGCGGCGCGACGGTAGTCGGGGGCTGGAAGAGCCATCGGGGGCACCGGTTTGTCGCCGTGGGCAAGTCGTATATAATGCCACCGCTTTTCGCCCCCCGGAAACGGGAATCGCGACACTGCCCTACCTGACACTGAGGTGTTTCCCATGAAGAAACTGCTGATTGCCGCACTCGTTGCCACGGGCTCCACTGTTGCCATGGCCGAGCCGCCGATGGACAAGTACAACAAGGCCTGTGCCGTGTGCCACGCCGCGGGTGTCGCCGGCGCGCCGAAGACGCATGACGTGGCGGCCTGGGAGCCGCGCATGGCCAAGGGCATGGATACCCTTGTCTCTTCCGTCAAGAACGGCCTGAACGCCATGCCGCCGAAGGGCATGTGTTTCGACTGCACCGACGAAGAGTACAAGGAACTGATCACCTTCATGAGTTCGCCGGCGGAATAAGCCGCCGCGCGTTCCTGCGCCGAGATTAGCTATGAAAAAACTGCTGCTGGCTTGCGGCCTGGCCGCAAGTGCCGTCCAGTTCGCTTACGCTGCCAACACCATGCCCGAGGGCGATGTCGCCTCCGGTGAGGCGCAGGCCGCGACCTGTGCCGCCTGCCATGGGCAGGATGGAAACAGCATGGTGCCGTCCTTCCCGAAACTGGCCGGGCTCGGGGAGCGCTACCTGTACGAGCAGATGGTCGCTATCCGGGACGGCGTGCGTGTCGTCGCCCAGATGGCCGGCCAGGTCGACAACAAGAGCGACCAGGAACTGGCGGACCTCGCTGCGTACTACGACAGCCTCGAGCGCAGCGGCGGCCAGGCCGACCCGGACCTGGTCGACCTGGGTGAGAAGGTGTACCGCGCCGGCGTGGCCGAGCGCAATGTCGCCGCCTGCACGGCGTGCCACGGCCCGCGCGCCGAGGGCAACGACCCGGCCGGTTTCCCCGGCCTTGCGGGCCAGCATGCCGAGTACGTCGAGGCGCAGCTCAAGGCTTACCAGACCGGCTACGAGCAGCCGGGGGAAGGGCGCTACACCGACGGCGACGCCAAGGTGATGCGCAGCAATGCCTTCGGCCTGTCCGATCTCGAGATCAGGGCCGTCGCCAGCTACATCGCCGGCCTGCAGTAAGGCAGGGCGTCACGCAAGGGGTGGTTCACGCTACCCTTTTCGTTTGCGGGATCGCCGTTTCCCCCGAAGGGCGCCCGTAGCCGCCCGCTCGCGGGGTCGATTTTGTGAATTTGCCCGGCAGTGCCAGTGTGAACCTGCGGCGCCCGCCGGGGTCTGACTGGTGATGGCTGACTAGCGATGATGCACACGGAGACACCCATGCTGACACTGAAGCACACCCTTGCCGCATTCCTGGCTGCTGCTCTCGTCCTCGCCACCGCGCTGGCGGCTGGTGCCCGGGCCGAGGAGTACGTCGAAGGCGAGCACTACGATGTGATCACGCCGGCAGTGGCGAGCCGGCACCCGGACAAGATCGAGGTCACGGAGTTCTTCTCCTACAGCTGTGGCCACTGCTACAACTTCGAGCCGCTGGTCAGCAAGTGGAAGGAGACGCTGGGCGAGGACGTGGTCGTGGTGCCGTCGCCGGTGATCTGGAACAAGCCCATGGAACTGCTCGCCAAGGCCTATTACGCGGCGGAAGTGCTCGACGTGACGGAGCTCATGCACCTGGCGCTGTTCCAGGCGATCCACGTCGATCGCCAGCGGCTGACCTCCGCCGGCGACATCGCCGAGGTGTTCGAGGACGCGGGCGTGGCCGAGGCCGGTTTCCTCAAGGCCTTCAACTCCTTCGGCGTCAGCAGCCTGGCGCGTCAGGCGGATGCCCGGGCGCGGGCGGCGCGGATCACCGGCACGCCGGAAGTCATGGTGGCCGGCAAGTACCGTATCACCACGCGCAAAGCCGGCAGCCAGGCCGGCATGCTCGAGATTGCCGAGTTTCTCATCGACAAGGAGCGCGCGGCGAAGGCCGCGGCGGCACCCGCCGAAACGGCCGCCGGCGCCTGATAAAGGCCTGCCGGGGCGGCGTTCGCCGCCCCGGGCTGCTTAGCGCGGCGCTTCTTAGCGCGGCGCTTCGTAACCCGGGCTCCTGACCCGGGCCACCTGAGAAACCCCGCCTACATCCCGTTCGGGTAGTGCTCCAGCGACACCTTGCCGCTGGCGCGGATCTGCTGGAACGCCAGCCCGTATTCGCGCAGCATTTCCAGGCAGTAGCCCATGCGGCCGGCGAGGTACTCGTGGTGCTCCGGGTCGTTCTCCGCCGGGTCGGCGTTGAAGCACTGCGCCGCCCTGCGCACGATAAGGTGCTCCGGCAGGTAGCAGATGCGGCTGTTCTTGTAGCTGCTCATGCGCAGCTCCGCGATCGGGTAGGCACCGTTCCCGGAGGCCGAAACGGATACCAGCAGTGCCGGCTTGTGCGCCAGCTCGCCGCTGCCGGGCCAGAGCAGGAAGAAATTTTTCAGGCCCGACGGGACCATGCCGTGCCACTCCGGTGACACCACCACGAAAGCATCGCAGCTGTTCAGGGCGTCCCGCAGCGGCCCCATGATCTCCTCCCAGGCCTCGGTGCCCTCGAAAACGCCTTCGTCCCAGAACGGCAGGGGATTGCCGGCGAGGGAATAGAGCCAGGTCTCGTCGCACAGGCCGCGGTCACTGAGGGACCGCTCGATCCAGCCGGCGATCTTCGCGCTCTGGGAGTCGGCCCGGTGGCTGCCGCTGATGATTCCGATCTTCATGGATACCTCGCGTTACAGGATGGCAAAAAAGTATGGCATATCAATCGCCCGCGGCCAGGGCTCCCGCGGGCTCCTCGCGCCCCTGGACCCACAGGGCCAGCAGCAGGGCACAGGCTGCAACGACGAGCATGCCCAGCACGAGGGGCCGCGGCGAATCGGCCAGGAGCTGGCCAACCAGTGCGGTGACCAGTGCCGCCAGGCCCATCTGCACGAAACCCATGAGGGAAGAGGCCGTGCCGGCCATGTGGGCGAAGGGGCGCAGGGCGATGGCCATGGCATGGGGCATCACCAGCCCGAGGGACAGGGCGTAGAAGGTCATGGGCAGCACGAGCGCGAGCACACTCCCGGGCAGCAGCAGGTGCCCGCCCAGCATGCCCGCGCTGCTGGCGACGGCCGTGGCGCAGCCGGCCAGCATGACCTGCCCGGAGCGGTGGTGACTGGCCAGGCGGGCGGACAGGGCGCTCCCCGCCATGTAGCCGATGACCGAGGTGAGAAAGATCAGCCCGAACCAGGGCAGGGGTACCCCGAGCATGTCGATGAAGACGAAGCCCGAGGAGGCCAGGTAGGCGAGCAGCCCAGCGTAGACGAGGGCGCCGCAGACGCTCACGGCCAGGAAGAAAGGGTGGAGCACCAGTTCGGCGTAGTTTCGCGCGATGGCGATCGGGTGCAGGCTCTGCCGCTGCGGCAGCGTCTCCGGGAGATAGCGCCCCACCAGCAGGAAGATGGCCACGGCGTAGCTGGCCAGGAACAGGAACACGCTCGGCCAGGGCACGAAACGGAGCATGATGCCGCCCAGCCCGGGCGCCACGGCCGGGGCGAGGGCCATGAGCATGGCGATGAGCGACAGGGCGCGGGCGGCCCGGGTCGGACCGTACACATCCCGGGCGATGGTGCGTGCCAGGGTGGGGCCTACGCAGGCGCCGATGCCCTGCACGAAGCGGTAGGCCGCGAGCTCCAGCACCCCGCCGGACTGCGCGCAGCCGAGGGAGGCCGCGATGAACAGCAGGGTGCCCCCGAGGAGGACAGGCCGGCGGCCGAAGCGGTCGGCCAGCGGGCCGCAGACGAGGTGGAAGAAGGCGAAGCCCCAGAGATAGGCGCTCACCGTGAAGTGCATATGCGCGATATCGGTATCGAAGGCGCGCAGCATCCCCGGCATCGCCGGCAGGTACATGTCGACGGAGAGCGGGCCGAGGGCGGCCAGGGCCGCGAGCAGCGCGAGGAGCCGCGGCGAGTCGTGGGCCGGGGATGAAGGCATGGCGCGCTAGGGTACACGAAAAGCGCCGGCAGCGGCCTTTTTCCGCGCCGGGAGCGCGCGTTGGCGCGGCTAGCTTCCGTCGACATAGTCCAGCGGCAGCACCGTGCGCTGGATCACGCGCCGCAGCTCGAAGCTGGAGTGCACGCCGGTGACCCCGGGAATGCGGGTCAGGCGGCCGAGCAGGAACTGCTCGTAGTGTTGCATGTCCGGCAGCACGGCCTTGAGCAGGTAGTCGGCGGCCTGCCCGGTCACCACCGAGCACTCGAGCACCTCCGGGTAGCTGGTCACCTCGGCCTCGAAGGCGGCGAAGCGGTCCGGCGTGTGCCGGTCCATGGTGATGCCGATGTAGGCGGTGAGCTTCAGGCCGAGGGCGTCCTGGTCCAGCAGCGTGACCGTGTCCCGGATGAGGCCGCTCTCCTCGAGGCGCTTCAGGCGCCGCGCGCAGGGAGTCGGCGACAGGCCCACGCTCTCGGCGAGTTCGAGATTGCTGATGCGGCCGTTGCGCTGGATGAGGTCCAGGATGCGCCGGTCCGTGCGGTCGAGGCGGGCCATGATCACTCCCGTTTTTCTTTAAGGTGGCTTTGGTGACTACAAAATAACCGAATATTAGTGAATAATCTCCATATTGAGCGCACCAAAGGATAAATTTGCAGAAAATCACTACGCTGCAGCTCTTATAATGTGCCCTCGGCCAGCGGTGCTGGCGGCAGGCAGCGCGCACGCGGTGATCCCCGCGGCGGGCGGACCGGCGCCTCACGAGGGCGCAGGGACCGGACCTCGCCGGCACCAGGGCCGCCTGATTTTCCTGGCAGCAACGCAATGATCCGGGACTGTCCCGGGGGAGCTGACGACCCATGAGCCGTCTCGATAACGCCGACCATCGCGGTTTTGACCATAGCAAGTACCGCGCCTTCGAGCCCGTCGCCCTGCCCGACCGGCAGTGGCCGGACCGGCGCCTGACCGCCGCGCCGCGCTGGTGCAGTGTCGACCTGCGCGACGGTAACCAGGCCCTGATCGAACCCATGACCACGGCGCAGAAGTCGCAGCTCTGGGACCAGCTCGTGAAAATCGGCTTCAAGGAGATCGAGGTCGGTTTTCCCTCCGCCTCGAAGCACGACTACGACTTCGTGCGCGACCTCATCGACAACGGCCGCATCCCGGAGGATGTCACCATCCAGGTCCTCACCCAGGCGCGGCCGGACCTGATCGAGAAGACCTTCGCCGCCCTCAAGGGCGTGCACCGGGCCATCGTTCACGTCTACAACTCCACCTCCACGGTGCAGCGGGAGAAGGTCTTCGGCCTGGAGCGCGAGGGCATCACCGGGATTGCCGTGCGCGGCGCCGAGCTGGTGCGCGACGAGGCGGCGAAGTACCCGGAGACCGAGTGGGTCTTCGAGTACTCCCCGGAGAGCTTCACCGGCACGGAGATCGACTTTGCGGTCGAGGTCTGCGACGCGGTCATGGACGTCTGGCAGCCGACGCCCGAGCGCCCGGCCATCGTCAATCTGCCGGCCACGGTGGAGATGAGCACGCCGAACATCTACGCCGACCAGATCGAGTGGTTCTGCCGCCACGTGCAGCGCCGCGACAGCCTCATCGTCTCCCTGCACACCCACAACGACCGCGGCTGCGCCGTGGCCGCCGCCGAGCTCGGCGTCCTCGCCGGCGCCGACCGGGTCGAGGGCACGCTCATGGGCAACGGCGAGCGCACCGGCAACATGGACATCGTCACCATGGCCATGAACCTGTACAGCCAGGGCGTCGACCCGGAGCTGTCCCTCGGCCACATGGACGAGATCATCGAGACCGTGAAGGCCTGCACACAGCTGCCGGTGCACCCGCGCCATCCTTACGCGGGAGAGCTGGTGTTCACGGCGTTCTCCGGCAGCCACCAGGACGCGATCAAGAAGTGCCTGGCCCGGCGCGACGATGCCGAGCCCTGGGAGGTGGCCTACCTGCCCATCGACCCGGCGGACATCGGCCGCTCCTACCAGGAGGTCATCCGCATCAACAGCCAGTCCGGCAAGGGCGGCGTGGCCTACGTGCTCGAGCGGGACCACGGCTACGAGCTGCCGCGCTGGTTGCAGATCGACTTCAGCGCGACCGTGCAGGCCTATGCGGAGGACCAGGAATCCGAGGTGCAGTCCGATGCGATCCACGATCTCTTCCAGCGTACCTACCTCGCGCCGGAGGGCCGCTGGACGCTCGGGGACTACCAGCTGAGCCGTGCCGACCACGTCGACCAGCTGACCATCGTCCTCAACGAGGGCCGGCAGGCCCACCAGATCACCGGCACCGGCAACGGCGTGGTCGCGGCCTTCGTCGACGCGATGGAGCGCTTCACCGGCAAGCCGATCGTGCTGGTCGAGTACAACGAGCACGCCCTGTCACAGAGCGCGGACGCGGAGGCGGTGTGCTATATCCAGCTGAACGTCGACGGCGAGCGGGTCTGCGGCGTCGGCCGCAGCCACGACATCGTGCAGGCGTCCATGAACGGCATTCTCGGGGCCCTTAACCGCACTGCCGCGGCGGGCGCCGAAGCCGCTGCCTGAGCGGCCTACGCCGGGGCCGGAACGGCCCCGGCGGCCGGGTCCGGCGCCGCGCCGGGGTCCTCCCTCGCGTTTTCCGCCTCGCTGACGATCCGGGTCACGCGGACCACGCTGTCCGGGTTCAGGGAGATGGAATCGATGCCGGCCTCGACCAGGAAGGCGGCGAATTCCGGGTGGTCGCTCGGCGCCTGGCCGCACAGCCCCACGGGCCGGCCGGCCCGGTGCGCCCGCTCGATGAGCGAGCGGATCATCGCAGTGATTGCCGGGTTGCGCTCGTCAAAGAGGTCCGAGAGTTCCGCGGAATCGCGGTCGATACCCAGGGTCAGCTGGGTCAGGTCGTTGCTGCCGATGCTGAAGCCGTCGAAGCGCTCGGCGAAGGCCTCTGCGAGAATGACATTGGCGGGAATCTCCGCCATGACATAGACCTTGAGTCCCCGCTTCCCGCGCTCCAGGCCCGCCTCGGCCATGACGGCCAGCACCTTGTCCGCTTCCGCCGTCGTGCGGCAGAAGGGAATCATGACGATCACGTTATCCAGGCCCATGGTTTCCCGTACCCGCCGCACGGCGCGGCACTCGAGCTGGAACCCCTCGCGGTAGAGGTCACGGTAATAGCGCGAGGCACCGCGAACGCCGATCATGGGGTTTTCCTCCGCCGGCTCGAAGCCCTCGCCGCCGACCAGGCTGGCGTACTCGTTGGTCTTGAAGTCGCTCATGCGGATGATCACCGGCTCCGGGTACTGGGCGGCGGCGATCTGCGCGATGCCCGAGGCAAGCCCGTCGATGAAATACTCCGTCTTGTCCTCGAAGCCGCGCGTCAGCGCCTCGATCTGCGCTTTCACTGCCGCGTCCTCCAGTTCGTCGAAGCGCACCAGGGCCATGGGGTGCACCTTGATGATGCTGGCGACGATGAACTCCATGCGCGCCAGGCCGACCCCGTGACAGGGCAGGGCGTGCCAGCGGAAGGCCCCGGCCGGGCTGGCAATGTTGAGCATGATCCGGGTGCGGGTCTCGGGCAGATCGGCGAGTTCCACGACCTCCGAGTCGTGGGCCAGGGTGCCCTCGTAGACGATGCCTTCCGCACCCTCGGCGCAGGAGACGGTCACCTCGTCGCCGTCCCGGAGTACCGCTGTGGCATCGCCCGTGCCAACCACGGCGGGGATACCGATCTCTCGGCTGACGATGGCGGCGTGGGCCGTGCGCCCGCCGTGGTCCGTGATCACGGCGGCCGCCCGTTCCATGATCGGGCCCCAGTCGGGGTCCGTGACCGCGGCGACGAGCACGTCGCCACGGCGGAAGTCCGTGCCCTCGCCGGGGTCGCGGAGCAGGCGCACGCGCCCGCTGGCGATACGGTCGCCGATGGCGAGCCCCCGGGCCAGCTCCCGGGAGCGCTCCGTGAGCCGGTGGGTGGTCAGCACGCCGGCCTGGCGCGCCGCCTGGACCGTCTCGGGCCGCGCCTGCACGATGTAGAGCTCACCGGAGATGCCGTCGCGGGCCCACTCGATGTCCATGGGCCTGCCGTAGTGCTGCTCGATCACCACGGCCTGGCGCGCGAGTTCGAGGATATCGTCGTCGCAGAGGACCCGCTGGAAGCGCTCGCTGGCGTCGGTCTCGACCCGGCGGACGGTCTCGGCGCCGTCTCCGTAGATGGCCTTGAGCGCCTTGTCGCCGGTGCGCCGGCCGAGAATCGGCCGCAGTGATCCGTCGGCCAAGAGCGGCTTGAATACCGTGTATTCATCGGGGTCGACCTCGCCGCCGACGACGGTCTCGCCGAGCCCCCAGGCGGCGTTGATGACGATGGCGTCCGGGAAGCCGGTCTCCGTATCGATGGTGAACATGACCCCGGAGGCGCCGCAGTCCGAGCGCACCATGCGCTGCACCCCCACGGACAGGGCGACGGCCAGGTGGTCGAAGCCCTTCTCCTCGCGGTAGCTGATGGCGCGGTCGGTGAACAGGGACGCGAAACAGCGGCGGCAGGCTTCTACCAGTGCGTCGCCGCCGCGCACGTTGAGGAAGGTCTCCTGCTGGCCGGCGAAGCTCGCGTCCGGCAGGTCCTCCGCGGTCGCACTGGAACGCACCGCCACCGCGGGCTCCACCTCGCCGGAGCGGTCGGCGAGCTCGGCGTAGGCCGCGCGCAGGGCCTGCTCCAGCCCGTCCGGGAGCGCGGCGCCGGCGAGCAGCGCGCGGATCGTGCCACCGACCTCGTGCAGCCGCTCCGGGTCCTCCCGGTAGCGTGCCAGCTGCTCGCCGATGCGTTCTTCGAGGTCGTTCGCGGCGACGAAGGCGCGGTAGGCTCCGGCGGTGGTCGCAAAGCCCTCGGGCACGGTGACGCCGTGTGGCCCCAGCCGGGATATCATCTCACCCAGGGATGCGTTCTTGCCCCCGACCAGGGGAATGTCATCGATGCCCAGCTCCGACAGCCAGCGCACCGGGCGCCCGTTCTTCTCATCCTTGCCCATCGCACACCTCCCCTTCCTGTTCCTGTTCCTGTTCCGGCTCCGGTTCTTCACCCCGCCCGATCAGCAGATGCGCGGTAGCTGCTCGCCGGTCAGCATGTCCAGCGGCCGTTCCGTGCCCACCGCGGTTCTCGCCCGCACCTCGCCCGCGCCCGGCCGCACCTCGCCGATGTCCCGGGCATCGGCTGCGACCGCCGATTGCCGCAGCAGGTTGAGGGCCCGCCCGGCCTCCCGCTCCGGCACGAGAGCGATGAAGCGCCCCTCGTTGGCAACGTGCAGCGGGTCGAGGCCGAGCAGTTCGCAGAGGGCGCGCACGTCCTCGCGCACGGGCACCCGTGACTCGTCGATGGCCAGGGTGGCGCCCGCGCTGCCCGCGAGTTCCACCAGCGCCGAAGCGAGCCCGCCCCGGGTCAGGTCGCGGAGGCAGCTCACGGTGACGCCGGCCTCGAGCAGCGGCAGCACGGCACCGGTAAGCGGCGCGCTG
The DNA here is from genome assembly GCF_054552115.1 of Pseudohaliea sp. Lineage (NCBI taxonomy): Bacteria > Pseudomonadati > Pseudomonadota > Gammaproteobacteria > Cellvibrionales > Halieaceae > Pseudohaliea > Pseudohaliea sp. Next base: position 10,410 of record NZ_JBTOLW010000034.1, read on the forward strand.
TCCGACTCGATGGCCGTGGCCAAGGCAAGGTCTTCCCGCGCCGCCATGACCGCCATGCCGTGGCGGCCGATATCGCCGCTCAGGATGATCCGGTCACCGGGCCGGATGGCGCGAGGCCCGATGGCCACCCCCGGCAGCAGCGCGCCGACGCCGCTGGTCGCCAGGTAGATGCCATCGCCGTGGCCCGCCTCGACGACCTTGGTGTCCCCGGTGACGATGCTGACGCCACTGGCCGCGGCGGCATCGCGCATGGAGGCGACGATGCGGCGAAGGGTGGCCAGGGGCAGCCCCGCCTCGAGGATGAAGGAGGCGCTCAGGTGTCGCGGCCGCGCCCCGGCCATGAGCAGGTCGTTGACGGTGCCGTGTACCGCCAGGGAACCGATGTCGCCGCCGGGAAACTCCAGCGGCTGGACCACGTAGCCGTCGGTGGTGAACGCCAGTTGCGCGCTGTCCGGCGTGAACACCGCGCTGTCGTGACCGCCCGTTTCCAGGGGGTCCCCGAAGGCGGGCAGGAAGACGGTCCGCAGCAGCTCGTGCATGAGGCGGCCGCCGCCTCCGTGCGCGAGCTGGACGACGTCCGTCGCCCGGGGCGCCGGGCAGACCAGCCCGCCGTCCGCGCCACCGGCGGTCATGGCGTTGCCTCCGTTGCACGCTCGCGGCGGTAGCGGTAGTAGGCCGCACAGGCACCCTCCGAGGAAACCATGGGAGCCCCCAGGGGATGTTCCGGGGTACAGCGCGCGCCGAAAGCCGGACATTCCCGGGGCGTGGATACGCCGCGCAGCACCTCCCCCGCGATGCAATCGCCGTTCTCGGCGGCCGTTTCCCCGGGCGTTAGCCCGAACACGCGCAGCGCATCCTGGTCCGCATAGGCCTCCCGCAGCGCCAGACCGCTGGCCGGCAGGGCGCCCAGGCCGCGCCAGTGCCGCGGGACGACTTCGAACACCTCCTCGACCAGCGCGCGGGCCGCCGGCTGCCCGTGCTCGCGCACCGCGCGGCCGTAGGGATTCTCCACCTGCGCGCTGCCCGCCTCCAGCTGCGCCAGGCACAGGGCGAGGCCGTGCAGGATGTCCACAGGCTCGAAGCCCGTGACCACGACGGGCACCTGGTAGCGCGCGGCGAGGCGCCGGTAGTCGCTCCAGCCGGTGACGGCGCACACGTGCCCCGCCGCGAGGAAGCCGTCGACGCGCTTTCCCGGCGCCGCCAGGATGGCCGCCATGGCCGGTGGTACCAGCACCTGCGCGACGAGCAGTGAAAAGTTCCCGATGCCCCGCTGCCGCGCCTGCCAGGCGGCCATGGCGTGCGCCGGGGCCGTGGTCTCGAAGCCCACGGCGAAGTGCACGACCCGCCGCTCCGGCTCCCGTTCGGCGATGGCCAGGGCATCCATGGGAGAATAGACGATGCGCACGTCCCGGCCGGCGGCGCGCAGCCGCAGCAGATCCGTCTCCGACCCCGGGACGCGCAGCATGTCGCCGTAGGCGCAGAGCGTGGTCTCCGGGCGGTTGGCGATATCGATGGCCGCGTCGATGAGCGCGACGGGGGTGACGCAGACCGGGCAGCCCGGGCCGTGGACGAGGGTAAGATCCGGGGGCAGCAGCTGGTCAAGGCCGAAGCGGGCGATGGCATGGGTCTGGCCGCCGCAGATTTCCATGATGGTCCAGGGCCTTGTGATCGTGGCCGCGAGCCGGGCGGCAAGGTCCTGCGCCAGGCCGGCGTCCCGGTACTCGTCGACGTATTTCACCGCAGGCCCCCGGCGGTGGCTGCCGCGAGGTCCTCGAGCACCCGCTTCGCTTCCGCCTCGTCGATGCAGGCGATGGCGAAACCGACGTGGGTGAGTACGTAGCTGCCCACGGCCGCCTCGGGCGTGAAAGACAGGTTCACCTCGCGCCGCACCCCGCCGAAGCTGACCGTGCCGAGCCGTGCCAGCGGCTCCTCGGACAGGATCGCCTCGACGCGACCGGGGACGGCTAGGCACATGCTGTGTCTCCCCCGCCGGTGGCCGCGTGCTCGGCGTGCACTGCCGCCCAGAGCTGCCCGAGGGCGATACCGCCGTCGTTGGCCGGCACCCGTCGCGCGAGCAGGACCCGGTAGCCGCGCGCCTCGAGTGCCGCCGCAGCCGCCTCGGCTAGCAGCCGGTTCTGGAAGCAGCCTCCGGTCAGCAGGACCGTGTCGACACCGCTGTCGGCGGCGTTGCCGAAACCCGCTGCAAGACCCTCCCCGAGCGCGCGGTGGAAGGCGAGCGCACAGGCTCCGGCGCTCGCGCCGGCCCGGTACGCGGCGAGAATCGACGCGAGCGCCGGTGCCCAGTCGAGGATGGCCGGAGAGCCGGGGCGGAGCTTGACCGCCGCGGCCGGCACGGGCTCGCCCCGGTCGCGGGCATCTTCGGCGGCGAACTGCAACTGTTGCGCGGCCTCGCCGTCGAAGGACACGGCCTGGCACAGCCCGAGCAGGGAGGCGGCGGCATCGAACAGGCGTCCGGCGCTGGTCGTTTGCGGCGAGCGCAGGCCCGTCTCCAGCAGCCGCGCGAGCAGGCGTCGCTCGCCAGCGGGGCAGGCGGCGAGTCCAGGCAGGCCCTCGCCCGCGTCGTCGAGAACCCGCAGCACGGCCAGGGCCGTGCGGTAGGGAAAGCGGATCGCGCCCTCCCCCCCGGGCAGGCGGAAGGGGCGCAGGCAGCCGGTGCGCCGGACATGGCCGGCGCCGACGCGGAACAGCTCGCCCCCCCACAGCGTGCCGTCGTCGCCGAGCCCGGTTCCGTCCCAGGCCGCGGCGAACACCGTTTCCTTGGGGCCGATCCCGTGCTCTGCCAGGGCGGCAAAGACATGAGCGGTGTGGTGCGGGACCGCAGCGGTGGGCAGGCCCCGGCCCCGTGCCGCACGCGTCGAGGCATAATCCGGGTGCGTGTCGTGGATGACCCGCTCCGGCTGCAGGCCCAGGAGCTGCGCGAGGTCCTCCGCGGCGGCGCGGTGGGCCGCGAGCGCCGCAACGCTGTCGAGGTCGCCCAGGTGCTGGCTGAGGAAGGCCCGGCGCCCGCGGGCGAAAGCGACCGTGTTGCGGTGCTGCGCGCCGACGGCGAGCAGCTCCCGCCGCGCGGCAAGCGGCAGGCTGAGGGGGCGGGGTACGTAGCCGCGCGCCCGGCGCAGCAGCTGCAGATCCCCGGCCGCGAACTGCACCACGGAGTCGTCCAGGGCGCGGGCGATGGGCCGGTCGTGGGACAGGAAGCAGTCCGCGATCGCCGCCAGCCGTTGCAGCGCGTCCGCCTCGCGGTGGCAGAGGGGTTCGCCAGGGCGGTTGCCGCTGGTGGCGACGACGGCGTCGCCGAAGTCGTCGAGGAGCAGATGGTGCAGCGGCGTGCAGGGCAGCATGACCCCCCGGTAGGGGTTGTCCGGCGCGACGCCGGCGCTCACCGCCGGCGCCCCCGGCGCAGGCTCACCGCGGCTTCGAAGCAGGACAATGGGCGCTTCCGGGGACGCCAGCGCCGCCGCCTCCCGCTCCTCAACCGCGCACAGGGAGCGGGCGGCGTCCAGCGACGGCAGCATCAGGGCGAAGGGCTTGCGCGGCCGCGCCTTGCGGGCGCGCAGGGCGGCGATGGCGTCGTCGCTGCCGGCGGCGGCGAGAAGCTGGTAGCCGCCGAGTCCCTTGAGCGCGACGATCCCGCCCCGGTGCAGGCACGCGCAGGCCGCGGCCAGGGCGCCGTCGCCGCGGGCCCGGACCCGGCCATCCGCGCCGGACAGCACCAGCGACGGGCCGCAGTCCGGGCAGGCTATCGCCTGGGCGTGAAAGCGGCGGTTTCCCGGGTCCTCGAACTCCGCCCGGCAGCGCGGGCAGAGCGGGAAGGCGGCCATGGTGGTCCGCGCCCGGTCGAAGGGCAGCGCGGTGATAATGGAGTAGCGCGGCCCGCAGTGGGCACAGGTCGTGAACGGGTAGCGGTAGCGACGGTCCGCGGGGTCGCGCAGCTCGCGGGTGCAGGCGTCACAGAGGGCGAGGTCCGGGGGAACGCCCGGTGCGAGTTCGCCGGCCTGCTCGCTCGCGGCGAGGCGGAAAGCCGGCGGTACCGCTTCCCCCGGTGCCGCCTCCCGGCGGATGGTCTCGACGACCGCCGGCGGCGGCGCGTCCCGGCGCAGGGCCTCGACCAGGGCGCCGATTGCCGGCGGATCGCCGACGGCGAGGATTTCCGCGCCGCCGGGGCTGTTGCGGACCCAGCCGCGCAGGCCCAGCATGGTCGCCACGCGGAAGACGAAGGGGCGGAAGCCGACGCCCTGTACGACGCCCGTCACGGTGATCCGTTCCCGGGCCGGGGCGGGTGCCAGGGCGGCTGTCATCGCGGATACTCCAGTTCGATCGCGCGCAGGCGGATGCCCTGGGCGTCGGGCGCGGCGGCGTTCGTCTCGCAGTGGCACTCCACGGCAGCGCCTTCCGCGACCGTGCCGCCGCTCGCGGCGTCGAAGTGCTCGGCGAAATGCTCCGGCGTCATGTGCGAAAGGGCACCGAGGCTCACGCTCAGGCGCTTGACCCGCAGCGCCCCCTCGCTGCGCGCCACCTCCTCGATCTTGCGCATCAGGTCGTCCATGAGCGCCCGGTCATGCATGGTCTCTTTCCTCCTCGCCGGCGAGGTCGCGGGCCTCGCTGCCGGCGCGTTCGACGGCCAGCTCGATACCGCGGCGCACCGCGGCCGAGAGCGGTGCGCCGGGGGTGAAGTCGTCGCCTTCGATAGCGAGCACGACAACCCGGGGCGGCAGGGAGCCCAGGGCCCGCGCGAGTTCCAGGGCCTCGGCGAGGCCGAGGTCGTGGCTCGACGCCTTGCGGCGGATCGCGGGCAGCGGTTCCGCGCTGGCGTCGAAGCGCGCCACGGTGCCGGGGACAGCGCCGGTAAGCACCGCGTCGATCAGGATCACGGCGCCGGCGTCGCGCCAGGCATCCATCAGTTCCAGCGCATCCCCGCGCACCTCCCGCACAGCGACACCGGTGGGTGCTTTGCCGGCCAGCCGCTCGGCAGCCACCCGGCCGGCCGCGTCGGCGCCGCACTCGGGGGTGCCGAGGCCCAGCACCAGGACCTTCGCCGCGCCCGGCGGTGCCAGCGCCGCGCTCACGTCCGCCGGACCTCAAGCTTCAGGAAGTGGGTGGCGCAGGAAATGCAGGGGTCGTAGTTGCGGATCGTCTGCTCGCAGCGCCAGCCGAGTTCCGCGTCCGACAGCCCGGCGTTGGCCTCGAGGACCCGGCGCAGGTCGGCCTCGATGGTGGCCTGGTTCTGCGAGGTCGGCGGCACGATCCGCGCCGCGAGGATGCTGCCGTCCGCAGCGACCTCGTAGCGGTGATAGAGGATGCCCCGGGGTGCCTCGGTGATGGCGCAGCCGACGCCCGCCCGGGGCACCACCGGGACCGCCGCGGCCGCGGGCGGCTCGTAGCCGTCGATGAGGCGCAGGGCTTCCTCGCAGGCTTCGACGATCTCCAGGGCGCGAACGATGATGCTCTGGTAGGGGTTGCGGCAGACCTCGCCCAGCCCTGCCTCGCGTGCCAGCTCCTGCACGAGCGGCGACAGCAGCGGCGCATTGAGTGCGTAGCGCGCCATGGGCCCCGTGAAGTAGCTGCCACCGCCGATCCGGCGGGCATGGAGCGCGGTGGAGTGTGGCACCTGCAGCTCCTCGAAGTGCGCCTCGAAATCCCCCTGCTCGATGTCGAGGCCCCGGCTCGACCGCAGCCGCCCCTCGTTCATGGGGTAGCGTTCGGCGCCGGCGAGGGCGACGAACTCGTAGTCGTGCTCGAGCGCGGGGAAGTCGAAGCCGGCGACCCAGCGCACCGTGGCCACCGCCGCGTCGCGTGCCCGCTGCAGCGGGTCGACCAGTGCCGCGAGCTCCGCGGTCGACGGCAGCCGGTAGAAACCGCCGACCCGCACATTGACCGGGGCCACCGAGCGGCCGCCGAGGCAGGCGATCAGGTCATTGCCGACGCCGCGCAGCGCGAGCCCCCGGCGCACGATGTCGGGCTGTTGCCGGGCAATCGCTACCGCGTCGTCGGCGCCGAGAAAATCCGGGGCGTGCAGCATGTACACGTGCAGGGCGTGGCTCTGGATCCACTCGCCGCAGTAGAGCAGGCGGCGTAACTCGCGCAGGGGGCCGTCGACGCTGACCCCGCAGGCACGCTCCATGGCGTGGCAGGCACTCATCTGGTAGGCCACCGGGCAGATACCGCAGATGCGCGCGGTGATATCCGGGGCCTCGCTGAACTGGCGGCCCCGAAGCAGGCCCTCGAAATAGCGCGGGGGCTCGAAGATGCGCAGTTTCAGCTCCTCGACCCGCCCGTCCGCGAGGCGCACGTCCAGGGCGCCCTCGCCCTCCACCCGCGCGAGGTAGTCCACCGCGATGGTGCGGGTCCTGCCGCCTCTGCCGTCGTCGCGGTCACTCATGGCGCTCGCTCTCCTCACGGAAGGCCGGGGCATTGGCATTGAAGGTGCGCAGGTAGCGCACGATGCGGTCCTTTGCCATGCCCTGGTCCCGCCAGAGCCCGGTGAGGGCCCGGGTGTTGGCGCCGTCCCGGGGCCCGAAGCAGCCGTAGCAGCCCCGGTGGCAGCCGGGGCAGAGGGCGCCGCAGCCCTCCTGGGTGATCGGGCCGAGGCACGGCTCGCCGCGGGCGACGGTGACGCAGACGTAACCGCGGCGCTTGCACTCGATACACACCGTGTCGCGGCCGATGTTGGGCCTGCGGCCGCTCAGGAAGGCGCCGATGACCTCAAGCAGCTGGTTCCGGTCGATGGGGCAGCCGCGCAGTTCGAAGTCCACCGGCACGTGCTCGGCAATGGCGGTGGAGGTGGCCAGGGAGTCGATATAGGCCGGTGAGGCATACACGCCGGCGCGCAACGCGTCGCTGTCGCGGAAATTGCGCAGCGCCTGGATGCCGCCGGCCGTCGCGCAGGCACCGATGACCACGAGGTAGCGGCAGCGCTCGCGCACCTCGCGGATCCGCTCCCGGTCGTGGTCGGTAGTGATCGAGCCCTCGACGAGGCCGAGGTCGAAGGGCCCGGGGTCATCGCGGCGGCTGGCTTCCTTGAAGTAGGCGATCTCCAGCTCCCCGGCGAGCGTGAGCAGCGCAGCTTCGCAGTCGAGAAGCGTGAGCTGGCACCCGTCGCAGGAAGCGAACTTCCACACGCCCAGCTTGCCCCGCGCCCCGGCCATCACAGTTCCGGCACCGCGAGCGCCCCGGCGACGCGCGCGTAGGTGAAAACGGGACCGTCCCGGCAGACGAAGTCGGGGCCCAGCTGGCAGTGCCCGCAGAGACCGATGGCGCAGACCATGTTGCGCTCGAGGGAGAGGAACGCCCGCTCCGGGTGAACGCCGAGTGCCACGAGCTGCTGCAGGGTGAAGCGCATCATCACCTCCGGGCCGCAGACGAAGGCGGTCGTGTGTTCCGGGTCGACGCTGATCCGCGAGAGAAGCCGGGGCACGACGCCGACGTTGCCCCGCCAGCCGGCGTCCGCGTGATCCACGGTCACCTGCAGTTCCAGGTCATCGCGCCGCGCCCAGGCCGCGAGGTCGTCGCGAAACACCATGGCCGCGGGCTCGCGGGCGCCGTAGAGCACGCTGACCCGGCCGAAGGCATCGCGCTCGCGCAGTATGTCCAGCACCAGGGCTCTCACCGGCGCGAGGCCGATACCGCCGGCGGCGATGAGTACGTCGCCGCCGCGCGCCGCTGCCAGCGGCCAGGGCCGGCCGAAGGGGCCGCGGACGCCGACGGTGTCGCCGGTGCGCAGCTCGCAGAGGGCGTGGGTGACGGCGCCGACGTCGCGGACCGTATGCAGGGCGCCGTGACCCCCGCCGTCGAGCGCCGCCCCGGTGCCGCTCATGGAAATGGGGGCCTCGCCGACCGCGAAGGCGTAGAGCATGTTGAAGCGGCCTGCTTCGCAGGGCAGTGGTGGACCGCCGTCGGCCGGTGCGAGGTCCAGCGTCACCACGTCGCCGGTCTCACGGGAGCACCCGGCGACGCGGAAAGGGCGCGGCAGCATCGGCTCAGCCCCGGTCACGGTCACCCCCGTAAACGTCGAGCAGCTGCAGCCGCGCGGCGGCGGAGCGCCGGGCGAGCTCGCCGGCGAAGCGCTTGACCAGGTCGTAGCCCAGGCGGCTGTCGCGCTCGCAGGTAGCGCGCAGGCAGCTGCCGTCAAAGGCCGTGACCCGTGTGGTGGTGCGCGCCCGGGCGTCGAACTGCCAGCGATAGGGCGGTATCAGCCAGGACCAGCCGAGGACGTCACCGTCCTGCAGGGTCTCCAGGGTGAGCCAGCCGCGGTTGCCGCCGTGAGTGAGCAGGGCCACGCGGCCGTGGCGGATGAGGTAGAACCGGTTGGCCTCGCCTCCCTCGCGGAATACGTGCTGCCCCGGCTCGAACTGCTCGTTCCAGGCACAGCCGGCGAGCGTGGCGAGATCCGCGTCGGTCATACCGGCGAAAAACGGGTGATCGCGCAAGAGGGCCTGGAGGTCCTTCACACCCTGCCCCCCGTTGCGCCGGGCGCGCCGCTGCTCCGTTCCCCGTCCCGGGCGGCGATGACGGCGACTTCCTCCGTGAGGTCGATGCCGACGGGGCACCAGGTAATGCAGCGCCCGCAGCCCACGCAACCGGAGCTGCCGAACTGCTCCACCCAGGCGGACAGCTTGTGCGTGAGCCACTGGCGGTAGCGGGCAGCGGTGGAGCCGCGCATGCTGCCCCCGTGCGTGTAGGAGAAGCTGGCGTTGAAGCAGGACCCCCACTGCTGCCAGCGCTCCGCCACCGCGCCGGTGAGGTCAGCGGTATCCTCGATATCGCTGCAGAAGCAGGTCGGGCAGGCCAGCGTGCAGTTGCCGCAGGCCAGGCAGCGATCGGCGATCTCTTCCCACCGCGGGTGCTCGCGGTTGCGCGCCAGCAGCCCCGGCAGCGTTGCCGCCGCCGGTTTGCGCGGCTGCTGCGCCCGGGCCTGCGCCGTTGCCGCCCGCGCCCGTTCGAGGTCAGCCTCCCGGGCGGGTCTCGCGGGGACAGACGCCAGCATGGCCTCCCCCGCCGGGGTACCGCGCTCGACCAGGAACTCGTGCCTGTCGTCGCCGGCAAACTCGGTCAGTGCGAGATCGAAGCCCTCCTCACAGCGGGGGCCGGTGCCCATGGCATCGCAGAAACAGGTGGCCGCCGCCTGGCCGCAGTTCACCGCGACGATGAAGGAGGCCGCGCGGCGCCCGAGATAGTGTTCGTCGCGAGCGCCCGGATACCGGAAGACCCGGTCCTGGACCGCCAGCGCCGCGAGGTCGCAGGCCCGGGGCCCGATGAGGGCGTAGCGCGGTGTCGCCACCTCGCCTCCAACGGGCTCGAAGACCCCGTCGCGGAGCTGCAGGGCCCAGAGTCGCCGTCGCGGCGGAAAGAAATACTTTTTCCAGCTGTCCGGTCCGGGGTTGTGGCGGAAGAACCCCTTGCCTTCCCCCCGGTGCAGCCGATAGTGCCCGGGCGCCTGCTCGTCGCCACAGCCGGCGGGCAGGTCGGCGGTGGTCTCGATGTCCGCGCAGACGATGGCATCGTCTCCGGGCGTGGGGCCGACGGTCCGGAAGCCGGCAGCACGCAGAGCGGCGAGCAGCGCGTCCAGGCCGCACCGGTCGATGACCGCGAAGCTCTCTGCAGGCAATGGCATCTGTTATCTCCCCATCCGCGGCCCGGCGCAGCGCGGCATGGATCTTTCGCCACAGTATAGGTGAGGGGGACGGCCCGCCGGCGTGGACCCGCCGTCTCCTTGATCTGCCTCAAGGTCCGTCTGCCCGCAGAACGGTGCCCGTCTGCCGGTCAGTAGGGGTGGCGGCGGAAGTACTCCCGGGCCGCGGCCCGCACCCGCGGTGCCAGGCGCAGGGACACGATCATCGTCGGGATGGCCATGAGGCCGTAGCATCCGGAGATGATGTTGAACACCACGTCGATGCTGACTGCGGCGCCAAAGACGACGGCGAGCACGTAGAACCAGCGGAAGTGGTGCTGGATGTGCGCGCCGAAGAGGAAGCCAAAGCACTTGGCGCCGTAATACCAGCAGGTGAACATCGTGGTCGTGCTGAGGATCAGCGTGACGACCCCCAGGAGCAGCGCGCCGGGGATGCCCAGCTCGTTGCGGAAGGCCCCGGCGGTGAGCGTGATGCCGGAGAGCCCCTCCGAGCCCTGCCAGTCCCCGGCCAGCAGCACCACGAGCGCGGTGCAGGTGCAGACGATGAGGGTGTCCGCCACCGGCCCGAGCATGGCCACCAGGCCTTCGCGCACGGGCTCGTTGGTCTTCGCCGCGCCGTGGGCCATGACCTCCGTGCCGACCCCTGCCTCGTTGGAGAAGGCGCCGCGGCTGATGCCGATGAGGATGACCCCGAGCAGGCCGCCGCCGACCGCCTGGGGCTGGAAAGCCTCGCGGACGATGCTGGCGAGGAGCCCGGGCACCTCCGGCGCGTGAAGCGCCAGCACCAGCAGGGTCATGGCGAGATAGATCACGACCATGGTCGGCAGCAGCGCCACGGCCACCGCCGCCACCCGGCGCAGGCCGCCGAAGATCACCGCCGCCACCAGCGCCGCGATGGTGCAGCCGACGACGAGGTTGAAGTAGCCCGGAGCGGCATCGACGGGAAGGAAGTTCTCGCGGACGAGGGCCGTCAGCTGGTTGGCCTGGAAGATCGGCAGGGTGCCGACGAGGCCGGCGATGGAGAAGAGAATCGCCAGGGGGTAGTAGCGCCGGGGAAGCGCCTCCCGGATGATGTACATGGGGCCGCCCTGGAGGCGGCCGAGGTCGTCGCGGCCCCGGTACATGACGCCGAGGCTGCAGGTGAAGAACTTGGTGGCGATGCCCACGGTCGCCGAGACCCACATCCAGAATACGGCCCCCGGCCCGCCGGCCGAGATGGCCAGGGCCACGCCGGAAATGTTGCCGAGGCCCATGGTGCCGGAGAGTGCCGCCGCCAGCGCCTGCCCGTGGGTCAGCTCGCCCTGCTCGTCGGGCTGATCGTAGCGGCCGAGCATGATGCCCAGCGCGTGGCCGAGGTGCCGGTAGGGCAGCCCCCGGGAATAGAGGGCGAAGAACAGCCCGCCGCCGAGGAGCAGGAGCACCAGGGGAGTGCTCCAGACGGCATTGACGAAGGTGAGGGAGAGGGCTTCGAGGGTCTCCATGACACTCCCGGGCAAAAGGGCGCAGCTTAGCACGGCCTTTCCGGGAGGAAGCGGTGCCGCCCGCGGCAGCCCCGGGGCGTTGTTACCGGCCGCCAATCACGCAACAATGGCCGGCCCGACGCCACACGCACGACCGATGACCGCCGACCAGCAGCCCGACAGCGTCACCCTTGCCGATATCGAGGCCGCGCACGCCCGCATTGCGGGCGTGGTGCACGATACGCCGGTGCTCAGCAGCCGGCTGCTCGATGCGCACGCACGCGCCACGCTGTTCTTCAAGGGCGAGCACCTGCAGCGCGCCGGCGCCTTCAAGGCCCGCGGCGCGAGCAATGCGGTGCTCGGCCTGCCTGATGAGGTGGCGGCCCGCGGCGTGGCGACCCACTCCTCCGGCAACCACGGCGCAGCCCTCGCCATGGCGGCGGCCGGGCGCGGCATCCCGGCCTGGATCGTCATGCCGGAGAACGCGCCGGCCGTGAAGCGCGCCGCGGTGGCCGGCTACGGCGCCACCATCGTCGCCTGCGCGCCGACGCTCGCCGCCCGCGAGGAGACCCTGGCGGAGGTTGTCGAGGCCCACGGCGCGCACGTGGTGCACCCCTACGACGACGCGCGGGTGATCGCCGGCCAGGGCACGGTGGCGCTGGAGCTGCTCCGCGCCGTGCCGGACCTCGACCTGATCGCCGCCCCGGTCGGCGGCGGCGGCCTGCTCGCGGGCATCGCCGTGGCGGCGAAGGCAGTGAAGCCCTCCCTCGAGGTGATCGGGGTGGAGCCCGCCGGGGCCGACGACGCGTTCCGCTCCTTCGGTCTCGGTGAGCTGCAGCCGCAGACCGACCCGCAGACCATCGCCGACGGCCTGCGTACCAGCCTGGGCGTGCGTAATTTCGCGCTCATTCACCGCTTCGTGGACACGATCGTGACGGTCTCGGAGGAGGCCATCGTCGAGGCCATGCGCCTGCAGTGGACGCGCATGAAGACCGTCATCGAACCCTCGGGCGCCGTGCCCTTCGCCGGCGTGCTCGAGCACGGGGAGCGGTTTGCCGGGCGCCGCTGCGGCATCGTGGTATCCGGCGGCAACGTCGACCTCGACCGCTTGCCCTGGTGACTGCCCAGGCTGGAGCGGCGCCGCAAACCAGAGCCATGAACAACGCAAGGAATGACGTGAACGATCCGACAAGCGATAGCCCGGTGGGCAGCGGCGTTTTCCATCTTGCCCTGCCGGTGGATGACCTCGATGCCGCCGCCACCTTCTACGGTGACATCCTCGGTTGCCGCCGCGGGCGCGCCTCCCCGCGCTGGATCGACTATGACTTCGGCGGTCACCAGCTCGTGGTACACCTGGTCGAGCGCGAGGCCATGCCTGCTGTTGCCACCAACCCGGTGGACGGCGAGTCCGTACCTGCTTCCCACTTCGGCCTCGTGCTCCCCTGGGATGCCTGGGATGCGCTCCTCGCACGCCTCGAGGCGCACGGTGTCGCCTTCGCCATCGCGCCGCAGACCCGCTTCGCCGGGCGCCGTGGCGAGCAGCGCACCTGTTTCGTCTGCGATCCGGCGGGCAACTACCTGGAATTCAAGTGTTTCCGCAATCCCGAAATGCTCTTCGCGACGGACGGCCTCGATTATCCCTGAGGTTGCTCCGCGCCGCGGTGCTGCTGCTCGCGGCACTGCTGCTCGCGGCCTGCAGCGCCCGCGTCTTCTTCTACAACCGGCTCGACTTTCTCATTCCCTGGTACCTCGAGGGCTACGTGCCCCTGGACCGCGACCAGGAGGACCGCCTGGAGGCCCTGCTTGACCCGGTGCTGGCCTGGCACCGGCGCGAGGAGCTGCCGCGCTACGCCGCCCTGGTCGACGAGGCCGGGCGACTGACCGCCACGGACCCCGCCCTGCCCGATGTCACTGACCTGGTGGCCGACTTCGAGGCCGCCTGGTACCGGCTGCGCGACCAGGCCCTCGAGGCCCTCATCGGCCTCGCGGCGACCCTGTCGGAAGCCCAGGTAAAGGCCTTTATCGCCGAACTCCGGGAGCGCCAGGCCGAGTACGAGGCGGAATACCTCCCGCGCACGGATGAAGAATACCGCGAGGACGCCCTCGAGCGCCTGGAGGACAGCCTCGGCGACTACCTCGGCCGGCTGGACGACGGCCAGGAGCAGCGGCTCGCAGCGGCGGTGAAGGAACTGAAGCGCATCGATGGCGACTGGCTGGCGGTACGCGCCGCCTGGGTGGAGCGGCTTGAGGTCATCCTCGCCCGGGACCCGGGCTGGCAGGACCGGCTGCGCGCCTCGGTACGCGACTGGGAGCAGTGGGTGCCGGACAGCTATAGCGCGGGCACCAACCACAACAGCGCCGTCGTCCTGAGTGCGGTGACGGACGTCCTCGCGCTGCGCAGTGAGCGGCAGCAGGCGCGCCTCGAACGCGAACTCGCCGCACTCGAGCGCGACCTCGGGAAGCTCATGCTGCCGTCTGCCCGCCCGGCGCTATGACGGGCCTGCGGCGGGCGGCCCTACCGGCTCACAGGTCCTTGAAGAAGGCCTTCGAATTGCGCTGCAGGTTGTAGAGTTCCCGCCGCGCCGCCGGGAGTTCGTCCCGGCTGCCCTCGACGAAGCCCTGCTCGATGAACCAGTGCGCGGTCTGGGTGGTGAGCACGAAGACCCGCCTGAGGCCCTGCGCCCGGGCCTCCGCCTCGAGCTCTTCGAGCAGGCGCTGGCCGCGGTGGGCGCCGCGGTAATCCGGGTGCGAGACGATGCAGGCGAGTTCGCCGCAGTGTTCTGCGGGGAAGGGGTAGAGGGCGGCGCAGGCGATGATGCGCCCGTCGCGCTCCAGCAGCCGGAAGCGGTCGATCTCCGCTTCCAGCAGTTCCCGGGAGCGCTTGAGCAGGATGCCCTCCGCCTCCAGGGGCTCGATGAGCTCGATGATGCCACCGACATCGTCGATCTGGGCCTGCCGCGACTGCTCGTAGGGACGCCGGGTGACCAGGGTGCCGCAGCCGTCGTGGGTGAACAGCTCCTCGAGCAGCGCGGCGTCCGCCTCGTAGCTGATGACGTGGCAGCGCGGCACCCCCTGGCGGCAGGCGCGCCCGGCGGTCTCGAGGAGCCGCGCCTGTTCCGGCTCCGGCGGGGCCAGCGCCGCGATCTCGTCCACCGCGCACTGTCGGATGAGCCGCCCTTCGCAATCGCGCACGCCGTCCGCGCTACCGAAAAGCACGAGTTTCTGCGCGCCGATGGCGACCGCCGCCTGCACCGCCACGTCCTCGAGGGCCAGGTTGAACACCTCGCCGGTGGGCGAGTAGCCGAGCGGCGAGAGCAGCACGATGGAGCCGGCGTCGAGCTGGGCGAGGATGCCGTCCCGGTCGATACCGCGAACGCGCCCCGTCAGCTGGTGGTCGACGCCATCGAGGACGCCGATGGGCCGGCCGGTGACGAAGTTGCCGCTGACGATACGCAGGTTGGCGCCCTGCATGGGTGAGTTGGGCAGACCCATGGAGAGCAGGGCCTCGATCTCCACGCGCTGGGCGCCGGCGGCGTCGCGCACGTGGGCCATGGCCGCCGCATCGGTGATGCGCAGACCGCGGTGGAAGGCGCACTGTTGCCCGGCACTGGCGAGGCGCGCGTCGATCTGCGGTCGGCTGCCGTGCACGAGCACCAGGTGCACGCCGAGGCTGGCGAGGAGGGCGATGTCGTGGATGAGCGGCGCGAGCGCACCGCTATCGGCGATCTCGCCGCCGAGCATCAGTACGAAGCGCCGTCCCCGGTGGGCATTGATGTAAGGGGCCGTATTCCGGAACCAGGCGAACTCGCCCTTCCTGTCCCCGCCGTCCCTGCCTGCACTGTGTTTACCGCCGCCGCTCACTGCCCGCCGTCCTGCCGTCCTTCGTGCCGTGAGCGTACCCAAAAAGTCCCGCGAGTGCTCGCCGGCAGCGGCCGGTGCCGCCTCAGCCGAAGAGGCTGCGCAGGGTGAAGAAGTAGATGATGGCCAGCACCGCGCCGGCCGGCAGCGTGATGATCCAGGAAAGGAAGATGGAGCCGATGACCCGCAGGTCGATGGCGGCGATGCCCCGGGCGAGGCCGACGCCGAGCACGGCGCCGACGAGCGTGTGCGTGGTCGATACGGGCAGCCCCGTGGCGGAGGCGATGACCACCGTGGATGCGGCGGCGAGCTCGGCGGCGAAGCCGCGGGAGGGGGTCAGCTCCGTGATGCGCCGGCCGACGGTCATGATGACCTTCCAGCCATAGGTGGCGAGGCCGACGACGATGCCGATGGCGCCGACCAGCAGGATCCAGCCGGCCATCGGGGCCTGGCTGCCGATGATGCCGCCGCTCTTGATGGTCGTGGCCACGGCGGCGAGCGGCCCCACGGCGTTGGCGACGTCGTTGGAGCCGTGCGCGAAGGCCATGGAGCAGGCGGTGAAGATCATCAGCACCGCGAAGACGCGCTCCACGCTGGCGAAGCGGTCGTCAGGGTTCTCGACGTAGCGGATGCGCCGCAGCAGCAGGGCGCCCAGGCCCGCCACGACGAGTCCGATGGCCGCGGAGGGCGGCAGCGCGTTGGCGAACTTCGAGCCGAGGCCGAAGTCCAGCTCGAGGCCGAGATGCTTGAGGCCCTTGAGCAACGTGACCATGGAGATCATGAAGCCCACGGCCCACATGTAGACGGGGATATAGCGCTTGGCGCGGTCGAAGGGGTTGTCCGTGTCGAGGATGAGCACCTTGACGCTCATGAACAGCCCGAAGGCGATGCTCCCGGCGAGTACCGGCGAAACGACCCAGCTCGCGACAATGGTGCCGACCTTGCCCCAGGAGACCGCGTCCACGGAAATGCCGACCGCGGCGAAGCCGACGATGGCGCCGACGATGGAGTGGGTCGTGGACACGGGCCAGCCGCGCACGCTGGCCACCAGCAGCCAGGTGCCCGCCGCAAAGAGCGCCGACATCATGCCGTAGACGAGGAGCTCCGGGGTGGCCGACAGCAGGGACGGGTCGATGATGCCCTTGCGGATGGTCGCCGTGACCTCGCCGCCGGCGAGCCAGGCGCCGAAGAACTCGAAAACGATGGCGATGAGGATCGCCTGGCGGATGGTGAGGGCGCGGGACCCCACGGAGGTGCCCATCGCATTGGCGACGTCGTTGGCGCCGATGCCCCAGGCCATGAAAAAGCCGGCGACGCAGGCGAGAATGAGGAGCTCTGTCCCGTACAGGGCAATGATGTCCACGATGAAGTCCCGGGCGGTGTGCTAGTGAGCGAGGAGAAGCCGCAGCCGTTCGCCGATTTCGCCGTGGATGGCGGCGAGGGCGTCGAGCGCGTCGACCAGCTGGTAGTTGAAGGCGCTGTCCAGGGGGTTGCTCTCCCCCTCGCTGCGCAGGAGCATCGCGCGCAGCTTGTCGGCCTGCTTGTCGCTCTGCTGCACGCGGCGGCGGAGACTGTCGAGCTGCCGCTCCACCCGTCGCGCCTCGGCGCCGGCAAAGCCGGTCTCGAGCAATTCGTCCGTGCTCTCGATCACTTCGAGCACGAGCCCGGTGAGGCCCTCGCTGCGCTTCAGCAGGCTGCCCATGGACTTGCGCGCGGTTCCGGGCACCGCGAGCGGGCGGAAGAGCAGGCTGCGGGCGGTGCGCCGGGCGCCGTCGACGAGCTGCTGCTGGGCGCTGAGCAGGTGCAGCAGATCGGGCCGCGGCATGGCGAGGAAGAGGCCCCGCGGCAGGTGCCGGCGCAGCTCCGTGGCCACGGCCTGGGCCTCGCGGGCAGCGGCCTCGAGCTCGAGGGAAAGGGCGTCCATGCGCGACTGCTTGCCATCGAGGGCGGCCTCGACCAGGCGGCAGAGCAGCGCCGCCGAGCGCGCCGCGAGCTGCATGTGGTGTTGCAGGGGCTTGATCGGCGAGGTGCCGAAGAGTTTGCCGAGCGGGCTGCCGACGGCCATGGGCGTGCTCCGTTCAAGTGCGGGGCGAGTATAGGCAACTCCGTCTCGCTTGTCTTGCGCGGTTCCATGACCGTCGGGCGTCGGAATGCAGGCCTGTGATAGCATCCCGGCCGTGGGTCGCGATGCGCGCAAGGGACCGCCTATGAGCCGCCAGGAAGCACACCCCCGGGGCGATGCGCGCCTGCGTCTCGAGCAGGTCGTGGCCGACCTGCATCGCGACGGCAGGCTCTCCACGGCGGACAGCCGGCGCCTGGCCGGTGTGAACGTCGGTTCCGTGCACCCCCTCGTCTTTATCGCCGAACAGAAGCTGCCGGACGCGGCCCGGCCGGGGTCGACGCTCGACATGCCCGCGCTGCTGGCCTGGCTTGGCGAGCGCACGGGGCAGCAGGTCTACGAGATCGATCCGCTCAAGATCAACGTCGGCGAGGTTGCCGAGGTCATGTCCCGGGCCTTCGCCGAGCGGCACCGTATCCTCGCCGTGGAGGTGCATCCGGACGAGGTGGTGGTAGCCAGCGCCGAGCCCTGGCGCCGGGACTGGCAGGACAACCTCGAGCACGTCGCCCGCCGCCCGGTGCGCTGTGTGCTCGCCGACCCGCGCGCCATTCATCGCTTCACGGAAGAGTTCTATACCATGGCGCGCTCGGTGCGCGGCGCCGGCGCCGTGGGCGCGGCACGCCCCGGCGGCAGCGTGACCAACCTCGAGCAGATGCTCGAGCTCGGCTCCATGAAGGAGCTCGACGCCAACGACCAGCACGTGGTCAGCATCGTCGACTGGCTGCTGCAGTACGCCTTCGAGCAGCGCGCGAGCGACATCCATGTGGAGCCCCGGCGCGAGCTGGGCCACGTGCGCTTTCGCATCGACGGGGTGCTGCACACGGTCTACCAGCTGCCGGCTCCCGTCTGCGCCGCGATGACCAGCCGGATCAAGATCCTCGGCCGCATGGACGTCGCCGAGAAGCGCCGGCCCCAGGATGGCCGCCTGAAGACCCGCACCCCCGCCGGGGGCGAGATCGAGCTGCGCCTGTCGACGCTGCCAACGGCCTTCGGCGAGAAGCTGGTCATGCGGATCTTCGACCCGGAGGTGCTGCAGAAGAGCTTCGAGGAGCTGGGCCTTGCCGACGAGGACCTCGCCCGCTGGCACGCCATGACCGACACCGGCAACGGCATCGTGCTGGTCACCGGGCCCACCGGCTCCGGCAAGACGACCACGCTCTATTCCACCCTGCGCCAGCTGGCTACGGACGAGGTCAACGTCTGCACCATCGAGGACCCGATCGAGATGGTGGAGCCGGCCTTCAACCAGATGCAGGTCAACCACGGCATCGATCTCGATTTCTCCACCGGCGTGCGCACACTGCTGCGCCAGGACCCGGACATCATCATGGTCGGCGAGATCCGCGATCTCGAGACCGCCGAGATGGCCGTGCAGGCGGCACTGACGGGCCACCTGGTGCTGTCGACCCTGCACACCAACGATTCGCCCTCGTCACTGTCGCGGCTCCTCGAGCTCGGCGTGCCCCCCTATCTCATCCGCGCCACGGTCCGCGGCATCATGTCCCAGCGTCTCGTGCGCATCCTCTGCCCCGACTGCAAGGCGCCGGCGCAGCCCGACCCGGAGGCCTGGCGGGAGCTGACGGCGCCGCGGGACATGCCCCTGCCCGAAACCATTGCCGGCCCCGTCGGCTGCAAGCAGTGCCGGGGCACCGGTTACCGGGGGCGGCGCGGTATCTACGAGGTGCTGGTCATGACTCCGGCACTGCAGCACCTGGTGACCGCGCGGCTGGACAGCAGCAAGGTCCGGCGCGCGGCCACGGAAGAGGGCATGCAGTCCCTGCGCATGTCCGGCGCAGACCGTGTCGCCCGGGGTGAGACCACCATCGAGGAGGTCATGCGCGTGGCCCCGGCGGTCGAGCGCTAGGGTGGAGCTGCCCCTCGAGACCCTGCCGCCGGTGCTGGTGGATCCGGCACGGCACGCCTGGCAGGCGCTTTGCGAAGCCGATCGCGACGGCGCCGCCCGGGCGGCCCTTGGCGCCGACGCGGGCCGCGGCGGCGAACTCGCACGCGTGCTCGCCGCCAGCCCCTGGGCGGCGGCGCAGCTGGCGCGGCGCCCGGCGCTGCTGGCGTCGCTCGCCGGTAGCGGGGAGCTGTGGCAGCGCTTGCCGGAAGACGCCTGGGACCGGGCCCTGGGCGAGGCCCTGGCCGACCCGGAAGCGGAGCTGCCGGTGGTCCTGCGGCGCTTCCGCCAGCGCGCGATGCTGCGCATCCTCTGGCGGGACTTCAACCGGCTCGCGGATACCGCCGAGACCGTTCGCGATACCTCGCTGCTGGCCGAGGCCTGCATCCGCCATGCGCTCGCCGCCTGCCAGGCGCAGCTCGAAGCGCGCTTCGGCCGCCCCATCGGGCGGCGCTCCGGGAAAGCCCAGGCGCTCATCGTCATCGCCATGGGCAAGCTCGGCGCCCGGGAGCTCAATCTCTCCTCGGACATCGATCTCGTGTTCGCCTACCCGGAGGCGGGGGAGACGGACGGCGAGCGCAGGTCCATCAGCAACGAGGAGTTCTTCACCCGTCTCGGCCGCGCCCTTATCGCCGCCCTCGATCCGGTCACTGCAGACGGTTTCGTCTTCCGGGTCGACATGCGTCTGCGCCCCTACGGCGAAAGCGGCCCGCTGGCCCAGAACTTCGCCGCCCTGGAGGCCTACTACCAGGAACAGGGGCGGGACTGGGAGCGCTATGCGCTGATCAAGGCGCGGCCGCTCACCGGTGACCCGGCGCGCTGCGAGGAGCTCATGCGCACGCTGCGGCCCTTCGTCTTCCGCCGCTACGTGGACTTCGGCGTCATCGAGAGCCTGCGTGCCATGAAGAGCATGATCGCCACGGAGGTGGCCCGGCGCGGCCTGGAGGACAACGTCAAGCTCGGCCGCGGCGGCATTCGCGAGGTGGAGTTCATCGCCCAGTGCCTGCAGCTCATTCGTGGCGGCCGCGACCGCGCCCTGCAGCAGCGCGAGCTGCTGCAGGTGCTCGAAAGCTGCGCGGCGCTCGGTATCCTGCCGCCCGCGGCGGTCGAGGAGCTGCGCGCGGCCTACCTGTTCCTGCGCGACAGCGAGCATGCCATCCAGGGCTACAACGACCGCCAGACCCAGGAGTTGCCGACCGACGCGGAAGCCCGCGCCGCGCTGGCCCTGGTCATGGGCTGCGACGGCTGGGAGGCGTTCCGCGCGCGGCTGGACCGGGAGCGGGCCCGCGTCGCCCATCATTTCGACGAGCTCATCGCGCCGCCGGCGGACGCACCGGCGGCGCCCCTGGACGGCGTGGCCTTCGGCGCCGTGGATGCGATGACCCTCGCCGGCCTCGGCTACCGGGACCCGGAGGCGACCCTCGGGCTGCTCGACGAGCTGCAGGATGGCAGCCGCCTGCGCGGCCTGCAGTCGGAGGGGCGCGAACGCCTCGAGCAGTTCATGCCGCTGCTGCTGGAGGCCTGTGCCGAGGTGGAGGCGCCGGACCTGGCCCTCGAGCGCATCCTGCCGCTGGTACGGGCGGTGCTGCGGCGCAGCGCCTACCTCGTGCTGCTCACGGAGAATCCGCCGGCGCTGGCGGAGCTGGTTGCTCTCTGTGAGGCCAGCCCGTGGATCGCCGGGCTGCTGGCGGCGCACCCGGTACTCCTCGACGAACTGCTGGACCGCTCCAGCCTTTACCGCGCGCCGGACCGGGACCGCCTGCGCGAGGAGCTCGCGCAGCAGGTGGACCGGCTGCCCCTCGACGACCTCGAGGCGCAGATGGACGCGCTGCGCTACTTCAAGGCCGCGCACGTGCTCCGGGTGGCCGCGAGCGAGCGTCTCGGCCGCCTGCCGCTCATGAAGGTGAGCGACAAGCTGACCTTCATCGCCGAGGTCGTGCTGGAGCAGGTGCTGCGGGTGGCCTGGGCCTCCCTGGTGGCACGCTACGGCGAGCCCGCCCGCTCGGGCGGGGGCACCGGCTTCGCCATCTGCGCCTATGGCAAGCTCGGTGGCATCGAGCTCGGCTACGCCTCGGACCTGGACCTCGTCTTCCTCTGGGACGCAGAGGCCCGGGGCGTCACCGATGGCGAGCGCAGCATCGACAACAGCGTCTTCTACACGCGGCTCGGGCAGAAGATCATCCACATTCTCGAGACGCGCACGGCCCTCGGCCAGCTCTACGAGGTGGATCTCCGGCTGCGGCCTTCAGGGGCCTCCGGTCTCCTGGTGAGCAGCCTGGCCGCCTTCGAAGGCTACCAGCGGGAGAACGCCTGGACCTGGGAGCACCAGGCGCTGGTGCGCGCGCGGCCCGTGGCCGGTGACCCCGAGGTGGCAGGCGCCGTGACGGCACTGCGCCGGGCTATCCTGGCCCGGCCGCGCGACCCGGTAGCCCTCGCCGGGGAGGTGGTGGCGATGCGTGACCGCATGCGCGAACACCTGTTGCCGCGGGATCTTGCCGAGGGCGCATTCCATCTCAAGCAGAGCCCCGGCGGTATCGTCGATATCGAATTTATGGTGCAATATGCGGTGCTCGCCTGGTCGCACGATGAGCCGGAACTGACGCGCTGGTCCGATAATATCCGTATCCTCGAGACCCTTGGCCGGGAGGGACGTTTCCCCGAAGCGACAGCTGCGGACCTGATCGCGGCCTACATCGCCTTCCGCTCCGCCTCGCATCGCCTGGCGCTGCAGCAGGCCGACGGGGTCGTGCCCCTGGAAGATGATGTCCCGATGCATCGGGACGCGGTGCTGGCCCAGTGGCAGGTGCTGTTCGCGGGCGTCGAGCCGGCGGGGCAGGACGGGAACCTTTGACAATAGCCGTTTGACAATACCTCGAACAGAACAAGGGGCAGGAGCAGGGCATGACATTCGCTGACCGCGACGGGTTGATCTGGCTGGACGGGGACATGGTCCCCTGGCGTGACGCGAAGGTGCACGTGCTCACCCACACCCTGCATTACGGGCTCGGCGTCTTCGAGGGTGTGCGCGCCTACCGGACCCCGGATCGCGGCACCTGCATCTTCCGCCTCGAAGAGCACACCAACCGCCTGTTCAACTCGGCGAAGATCCTCGGCATGAAGATGCCCTTCGACCGCGACACGGTCAACGAGGCGCAGCGCGCCGTCGTGCGCGAGAACGGTCTCGAGGAAGCCTACCTGCGCCCGCTGTGTTTCTACGGCTCCGAGGCCATGGGGCTGCGCGCCGACAACCTGGAGACGCACGTGATGATCGCCTCCTGGGAGTGGCCCTCCTACATGGACCCGGAAGCCCGGGAGCGCGGCATCCGGGTGCGCACCTCCTCCTACACGCGGCACCACGTGAACATCACCATGTGCAAGGCCAAGGCCTGCGGCAATTACATCAATTCCATGCTGGCGCTGCGCGAAGCGGTGGATTGCGGCGCCGAGGAGGCGCTCCTCCTCGACAACGAGGGCTACGTGGCCGAAGGCAGCGGCGAGAATATCTTCCTGGTCCGTGGCGACCGCCTCTACACGCCGGACCTGACTTCCTGCCTCGACGGCATTACCCGGGCCACGGTCTTCGCCCTGGCCGCCGAACTCGGCTACACCATCGAGGAGCGGCGCATCACCCGCGACGAGGTCTACATCGCCGACGAGGCCTTCTTTACCGGCACCGCGGCGGAGGTCGTGCCGATCCAGTCCCTCGACGGCCGCATCATCGGCGAGGGCCGCCGCGGCCCGGTGACCGAGAAGCTCCAGGCCATGTACTTCGACGCGGTGCGCGGCAAGCGGCCGGAGAACAGCGCGTGGTTGACCCCGGTAGCGTGAGCGGACAACCGCCCGGGGCCCCCGGCGAGGGGCGCCTCGCCGACGGGACCTTCTACCGGCACTGGCCCGTGGCCGACCCGGTGGCCGTGGTGCTCCTCGCGCACGGGGCCGGCGAACACAGCGGCCGCTACGCCGCGGTTGCCGGGTGGCTGAACGCGCGCGCCATCGCCGTGCTCGCTCCGGATCACTGCGGCCATGGGCAATCGCCCGGGCACCGGGCTCACATCGACCGCTTCGCCGATTTCTTTCCGCCCCTGGACGCCCTGCGCGACCGCATCGCCGACGACTACCCCGAGCTGCCCTGCTTCCTGGTGGGCCACAGCATGGGCGGCCTCATCGCCGCCCGCTACCTGCTCGACCGCCAGGACCGCTTCACCGGCGCCGCCCTCTCCGGCGCGGCTCTGGCCGTGGCTGAGCCGCCGTCGGCGCTGGCGATCTGGATCAACCGGCTGCTGGCGGCGCTTTTCCCGCGGCTGGGGGTGCTGCAGCTGGATGCCAGCGGGATCAGCCGCGACCCCGAGGTGGTGGCCGCCTACCGCGCCGACCCGCTGGTTCACACGGGCAAGTTCAGCGCCCGCTTCGTGGTCGAGCTGTTCACGGCCATGGGCGAGGTGGCGGCCCGCCGCGGCGAGCTCCGGCTCCCGCTCCTGGTCATGCACGGCGACGCCGATGCGATGACCGCGCCGGCGGGGTCCGAGGCCTTCGTTGCCGGCGCCGGGGCGAAGGACAAGACCCTGCGCCTGTACCCGGGGCTGTACCACGAGATCTTCAACGAGCCCGAGCGCGAAACCGTCCTCGCGGACCTCTACGACTGGCTCCGCGCGCGCTGCCTGCCGTGAGCGGGGGCGCCCTGGTCACCGGCGCCGGCGGCCAGCTCGGCCGTGAGCTGGTCCTTACTTCTCCCACAGGCGCCGACTGCATAGCCCTGCAACGGCAGGACCTGGACATCGCGGATGCGGCTGCGATCGGCCGCACCCTCGATGCGCTGCGGCCGCGAGTGGTCATCAATGCCGCGGCCTACACCGCCGTCGACCGCGCCGAGGCCGAGCCGGAACAGGCCGAGGCCATCAACGGGACCGCGCCCGGCCTGCTCGCCGAGGCCTGTGCCGAACGCGGCGTGCGCCTGCTGCATGTCTCCACCGATTTCGTCTTCGACGGGCGCGCGTCCAGCCCCTATGCCCCCGATGCAGCGCCGGCGCCGCTCGGTGCCTACGGCCGCAGCAAGCTCGCCGGCGAACAGGCTGTGCGCGCCGCCCTGCCGGGCGCGATCGTGCTGCGCACCGGCTGGGTGTACTCCCGCCACGGCGGCAATTTCGTCAAGACCATGCTCCGGCTCATGGGCGAGCGCGAGGCGCTCACGGTGGTCGCCGACCAGGTCGGCACGCCCACCTGGGCCCGGGGCCTCGCGCTCGCGCTGTGGTCCTTCGCCGAGCGCCCGGCGCTCGCCGGCACCTACCACTTCAGCGATGCCGGCGTGGCCAGCTGGTACGATTTCGCTGTCGCCATTGGCGAGGAAGCCCTGGCCCTGGGCCTGCTGCCGCGACTGCCGCGCATCCTGCCGGTGCCCACGGCGGCCTACCCGACACCGGCACAGCGGCCGGCCTACAGCGTCCTCGACAAGGACGCGACCTGGCGGGACCTCGCCATGGACGGGGTGCACTGGCGCCGCCAGCTTCGCTTCATGCTGAACGACCTCAGGGAGCAGGGCCTATGAGCCGCACGCTGCTCGTGACCGGCGGCGCCGGCTTCATCGGCGCCAACTTCGTCCACTACTGGCTCGACGCCCACCCGGCGGACCGGGTGGTGGTCTACGACGCGCTCACCTACGCCGGCAACCGCGCGAGCCTCGCCAGCCGGGAAGGCGACGAGCGCTTCCATTTCGTCGAGGCGGATATCTGCGACCGCGATGCCGTCGCCCGCACCCTGCGCGAGCACGCCGTGGACACGATCGTCCATTTCGCCGCGGAGAGCCACGTGGACCGCTCCATCAGCGGGCCGGATGCCTTCGTGCGCGCCAACGTGCTCGGTACGCATAGCCTCCTCGAGGCGGCGCGCGCGGCGTGGCTGGCCGGGAGCGGGCGGCCGCACCGCTTCCACCACGTGTCCACGGACGAAGTCTACGGCACCCTCGGACCCAGCGACCCGGCCTTCCGCGAGGACACAGCCTACGCGCCGAATTCACCCTACGCGGCGAGCAAGGCCGCGGCGGATCACCTGGTGCGCGCGGCCCACCACACCTACGGGCTCCAGGTGACCACGAGCAATTGCTCGAACAACTACGGGCCCTACCATTTCCCGGAGAAGCTCATCCCCCTCTGCCTGACCAATATCCTCCGCGGCCGTCCCCTCCCCGTGTACGGCGACGGCAGCAACATCCGCGACTGGCTCTACGTGGAAGACCACTGCCGGGGCATCGAGGGTGTTCTCGAGCGCGGCACGGTGGGCAGGAGTTATAACATCGGCGGCAACAACGAGTGGGCCAACCTCGACATCGTGCACCTGCTCTGTGACCAGCTCGACGCCCGCTTCGCGGACGACCCGGAGCTCGCGAGCCGCTTCCGGGACGCGCCGCCGGCCCGCGGCGCCAGCGCCCGCGAGCTGGTGACCTTCGTCACGGACCGCGCCGGTCACGACTGGCGCTACGCCATCGACGCCCGCCGGGCCGCGCGGGAGCTGGGCTACGCGCCGCAGGAGAGCTTCGAGAGCGGCCTTGCGCGGACCATCGACTGGTACCTCGGCCGGGAGGACTGGTGGCGGCCGCTGCTGCCGGATTGATACCGGGATGATGCCGGGTTGATACTGGATTGATGACGGACTGATGCCATGACCCTGCGTCGCGCTCTCGAGGCCCTGTTTCTGTTCGCCGCCGTCGTCTTCGTCGTCGCGCCGGGTGCGGGCCCGGGGCCGGTTCCCCTCGTGCTCAAGGTCACACCGATTGCCTGCCTGGCGGCGCTCGTGCTGCGTGCGCGCGGCGCGGCCTGGGTGCCGGTGCTCGCCGCACTGGGCTTCTCGGCCATCGGCGACCTGTCGCTGGAGCTCGGTGCCTTCGCGCCGGGGCTCGGCGCCTTCCTGCTCGCGCACCTGTGCTATATCGCGGCCTTCGCGGCGCGACCGCGGTTCCCGGCCGTGGGCATTCTCCTCGCGCTGTTGCTGCTCGCGTTTGCGGCGGGCCTCGGCACGCTGCTGCTGCCCGAAAGCGGCGCGCTCGCCCCGGCGGTACTTGCCTACCTCGCGGTCATCACCGCCATGGCGCTGGTGGCCGTCTTTTGTGGCGCCGGCCCCTGGGTCGTGGCCGGGGCGGTGGCCTTCGTGCTCTCCGACGCGCTGATCGCCGTGAACCGCTTCCTCGAACCGGTCCCCGGCGCCCGCCACGCGATCATGCTGCTCTACTACGCGGCGCAGTTCGGGCTCACGGCCCGCGCCCGGGGCTGGCCGGCCGGGCGCTGACCGCCGGAGTGATTCAGGCGCCTATGGGCACCACGCAGCGGCCGCGGATCTCCCCGGCGAGGATGCGCGGCCCCGCGGCGGGCAGTTCGTGGAAGGGCAGCTCGGTGGTCAGCGCGTCGAGCCGGCCGAGGTCCAGGTCCTTCGCCAGCCGTTCCCAGGCGGTGCGGCGCCTCGCCATCGGCGCCTGCACCGAGTCCACCCCCTGCAGGCGGACGTTGCGAAGGATGAATGGCATCACCGTGCCCGGCAGGTCCGGCCCCTGGGCGAGGCCGCAGGCTGCCACGGTGCCGTCGTAGCGGGTCTGCGCGAGGGCGTTGGCCAGGGTCTGGCTGCCCACGCAGTCGACCACGCCGGCCCAGCGCTCGCGCTGCAGCGGCTTGCCGCGCTCGGCGAGCGCCGCCCGGTCGATGACCTCCGAAGCGCCCAGCTCCCTGAGGAAATCCGCTTCCGCGGCGCGCCCGGTCGAGGCCACGACCGTGTAACCCAGGCCTGCCAGCAGGCTGATGGCGACGGTGCCCACCCCGCCGGCGGCTCCGGTGACCAGTACCTCCCCGTCGCCGGGTGCGACACCGCCGTCTTCCAGCGCGAGCACGCAGAGCATGGCCGTGTAGCCGGCGGTGCCGATGGCCATGGCCCGGCGCGTTCCCAGCGCCTCGGGTACGGGGACCAGCAGGCCGGGGTCCAGGCGGGCGCGCTCCGTGTAGCCGCCGTTGCGCGTCTCGGACAGGCCGTAGCCATTCACGAGCACCTGGTCGCCGGCGGCGAAGGCCGGGTCCTCGCTGGCGACAACGGTGCCGGCTAGGTCGATGCCGAGGATCAGCGGGTACTCGCGCACGATCGGCGAGGCCCCGGTGATCGCCAGGCCGTCCTTGTAGTTGAGCGTCGAGTACTTGACCGCCACGGTGACCGCGCCGCTGCCGAGTTCCTCGTCGGTCAGCGCCGCAAACTCGACGCGGTGCTCCGGGTCCTTGCGCGCCACCAGCGCGCGGTAGGTGTCGGTCATGGTTTCTCCTTTTTTAGTCGGACCCCTTGTTTGAAAGAGGTTTGTCGCACTGTTCCGGCCGCGAGGGTGGGAGGGTTCTCTCCGCCCCACCCGGCCAGGTTGTTCCCCCACCCACACCTTTTTAGGGAAGACTCCCCCCCTCTCCCC
>NZ_JBTOLW010000035.1:0-34420 GCF_054552115.1 Pseudohaliea sp.
CACCCGGTAGCCCGTCCAGCCGCCCAGCTTACCCACCGTCTTGCGATCAAACATTGCCGTGCCCCATTCCCATGCGGTCTCGGGCACAATACGGCGGGTGAGGTCAGGGGCTCAACGTCCCCGGAAACCTTCGAAGAACCTTTTTTTCGGGCCTCTTCGCGCTTACTCACGCCTCTTCGGGCGTTGTCAGGCGTTCCTGTCCGTATCATCGTCGCTGGCCACGTCCATCGAAGCGGCCTTCATCAGCGGTGCCGGCTGCCGCGGCGCGCCCCAGTGGCAGTTGGCGCCGAGCAGGTCCCCGATGATGGTGCCGAGGTCGCTGTAGGCGCGCTCCGCCCGCGCGCGCTGCAGGGCGGCAATGCGGCTGGTCGACTCGCCGTGAGCCCAGGTGAGCGGCCCACTCAGCAGGACGAAACCCTGCTGGGAGAGTACCGCGCCCTCGATGCCGACGTCCCTCGGCTCGACCGAGCGATAGTGAAGGAGACCGTGTTCCGCTAGCCAGATGAGCGTCTCGAAGCAGGCGCGGGACTTGCGGTCCGGCAGCCCGGTCATGTCCCAGCGGATGGGACCCGTCAGGTCCTCCACGAGAAGCAGGTAGCGGACGGGGAAGGCCGCGTGGAGCTTGCACAGCGCTTCCGCCGCCACGTAGTAGAAATCGTCGATGTGTGCGCCGGTCATGATCACGGAGGCTACGGTGAGGGCCTGCGTTGATCAACTACGGCAGCGGCGGGCGGCCACCCCCGGGGCAGCGTGGCCATGTCCACCACGCCCGGGCGGCCCGGCTGCGGACCCGAGCGCAATGCCTGGCCGTTCAGGATGGCCGCGTACGTGGGCCCCTGGTGCGGTCCGTTGGCAAGGGCCACGCCACGGCTGAAGGCCGGTCCCAGCAGCAGTACCTCGGCGACCGGGCGGCAGCGCTCGGCAGGGTCTCCCGCATCGACCAGGGTCAGCATCAGCTCGGCAGCACCATCGGCGGTGAGGTCTCCCACGGCCAGGGAGTGGACCCGGCACTGTGCGAAGCCCGGCCCCAGCACGAGGCGGAGCCCCGACCGGTAACGGATCGCGTCGACGCCGGGGTCGACCCGCAGGTCCTCGAGGACGAGCACCGAAGGCGCCCCCTCCAGGGTCGTCGCCCCGACGAAGCTGTCCTCTCTCCCCGTGGCGAGCGGGAACAGGGTCAGCGCCTGCCAGCGCCGGGCCTCATCGAACAGCGAAAGGGAACGGCACTCGCCACCCGCCAGGCCGACGTAGGCGTCGACTCCACTTCGTGCGGCGCAGGCCACGATGTCGCCACGACCGTCACCGTCGAGGTCCGAGGCCGCAAGGCAGCGGGAGCCGGCTTCCGCCCGCAGGCAACTGTCGACGCGGGTAAAGCCTGCAGGGCCGTCATTGCGGAACAGCGAGGTCGCGTTCGGCCGCTGATCCTCCCGCCGGCCGAACACGGTGGCGACCAGGTCACTGTCGCCATCGCCGTCGATGTCCAGGGCGCGCGCGAGCCGGCTGCGACCCGAAGGATACTCGGCACCGAAGTCCGGAACAGGCGTGAAGCCCCCGTCACAGTCCCCGCGCCAGAGCTCGTTGTCGTCGCCACCCGTGCCGCGTTCCGCGCCGGCGACGCAGAACAGGTCAAGGCAGGCATCCCCCACCAGGTCCGCCGCCGCGCAGCCGTGGCGGTCCTCGCCCGGCGGCAGAGCGCCCGGGGCGGGCTGGTAGGCGCCTTCGCGGTACAGGAAGACGCGATCGGCAATCGGGTAGCGGCGTAGGAGTCCGCCGGAAAAGGCATGACCGCCGAGGAACAAGTCGTGGCGGCCGTCGTCATCGAAATCGGCAATGACCGGCGCATAACCGTGCCGCGGCTGCAGCACCGGCGCAGCGTAGTCGATAGCGACCGCGGTATCGAAGGTGACCGCCGTGACGGGCAGCGCGCCGAGAACTACCGCACCGCCGCTGTCCGCTGAGCAGCCCGCGAGGAACAGTAGGGCGGCGAGCGCCGGGGCCCCGATTGAGGCGCGAAAGCTGTGGTGAACTCTGTAGGGGAACATCGTGCCATCCGGGGCGGCGCGGCCGCCGAGGGACACGAAGGATACGGGCCGGGCGACGGCGGAGCAACAGGTCAGCGCCAGGCGAACAATGGCTGCTCGTAATGTGCGACGCGGGTGTGCCGGCCGAAGAGCGCCACCTCGCGGAACTGGTAGAGCATGGCCCCGGTCGGCGCGTAGATGACGTCGTCGTGAAAGTTCATGGACAGCACCTCGCCGTCGCTCTCGGCGATGCGCTGCAGTACCGGCGAGTCGCGGCGCGCCAGCTCCCGGAAGCGGAACGGCCGCACGAGCTCGACCTCCTCCGGGTTCGGCGTGAGGTCCTGCCAGGCGCAGTCACTCCAGACCACGACCGGCGTGATGACGTAACCCGAGCGGGTCGCGTAGTCGTCGAGCTCGCCGAGCACGTCGTCGGGGCCCACCTGCAGGCCGACCTCCTCGTGCAGCTCCCGCAGCGCCCCCTCGACCGCCGACTCGCCCTGGTCCCGGCGCCCGCCCGGCAGGGCCCACTGCCGCGAATGCGCGCGCAGGGTAGCGCTGCGGCGGGTCACGACGATCGCCGCATGATCATCGTCGCGGCAGACGGTGAGGCTCACGGCCGCGGGGCGGCGCCCCTCGGGCGCCAGCTGCCGGCGCCGGAAGGTCGCGAGGTGACGCGCCAGGACGCGGCGAAGCTCGGGGCTGTAGTGATGGGGTTCCAGCAGTTCCTCCGGGGACCGTCTGCCCGCCGCTCACCGGCCGACCCCGTCATTCTTCCGGCGCAGCGGCCGCAAGGCAAGCCACAGCCGGGGCTAGGCGTTATGGCGGGCCTCACCGTATGCTGGCAACACGGAAACAGCAACGGGCCTGATACCGCCGCTCCCATGTACTACGGGGAATACCTGAACAGCATCAGCCACCTCGTCGGCGCCGTGTTGGCGCTGGTCGGCTTCGGCGCACTCCTGGCCATCGCCATCCAGAGCGGCGATGCCCGGATGATTGTCGGCTATGTCGTCTACGGGCTGACGCTTGTCCTGCTCTACACCATGTCCACGCTTTACCACAGCTTCCACCCGCCGCGGCTGAAGCGGGTGTTCAAGGTGCTGGACCACATCAGCATCTACCTCCTCATCGCCGGCACCTATACGCCCTTCATGCTCGTGACCATACCGGGGCCGAGGGCGACCGCAATCCTCGCCTTGGTCTGGGGTCTCGCGGCGCTGGGAACGCTGTCGGAAGTCTCCCTGCGGGGCCCCGTGGTGAAGACCATCCAGCTGGTGACCTTCCTGGCCATGGGCTGGGCCTGTGCGCTTGACCTCGCGAGCCTTCGCGCCGCCCTCCCCCCCACCGGGTTCCTGCTCCTGTTTCTCGGCGGTGTCGCCTACACGGTGGGCGTCGTCTTCTACGTCCTCGACAAGCTGAAGCGCCTGACGCACGCGCACGGTATCTGGCACGCCTTCGTGTTGTGCGGGTCCGTGACGCATTTCATCGCGGTCATCGGCTACGTCAGGTAGGGACCACCCGCTACGCGCCGTTTCTGACGACACACGAGAAGGCAAACAAGCAGGCAATCGGGAAAAAGTAGCGCGCAAGGCGGGAATCACCGTTAGACTCTGCGCCTCTTCATCCGTCACCATGAGACCCCATGCTCCTGCCTTCATTCGCCCTTGTCGGCGGCTTCATGCTTCTCGTCTGGAGCGCAGACCGCTTCGTCGAAGGGGCCGCCGCCACCGCCCGCCACGCGGGCATGCCCTCGCTGCTGATCGGCATGGTCATCGTCGGCTTCGGCACCTCGGCGCCGGAGATGGTCGTCTCGGCCATGGCGGCCCTCGACGGCAGCCCGTCCCTCGCGCTGGGCAACGCGCTCGGTTCGAACATCACCAACACCGGGCTGATCCTCGGCGTCACCGCGCTCTTCGCGCCGATCGTCGTGCAGTCGAAGATCGTGCGCCGGGAGCTGCCGCTGCTGCTGCTCATCTGCCTGGTGACGGGGTTGCTGCTGTGGAACGGTGTGCTGGGCCGCCTCGAAGCGCTGGGCCTGCTGGCCGGCTTCTTTGCCCTGGTCGGCTGGTCCATCGTCGAGGGCCTGCGCAACCGGCACGACCCGCTCGCGAGCGAAGTCGAACAGGAGCTCGAGGCCCATGCGATGCCCCTGGGGCGGGCGGTTTTCTGGCTCGTGGCCGGCTTCCTGCTGCTGATCGCAAGTTCCCGCGTGCTCGTTTACGGCGCGGTCAGCGTTGCCGGGGCGCTGGGCATCAGTGAGCTCGTCATCGGCCTGACGATTGTCGCCCTGGGCACGTCCCTCCCCGAGCTGGCCGCCTCGGTGATCGCCGCCCGCCGGGGGGAGCACGATATCGCCATTGGCAACGTGGTCGGCTCGAACATGTTCAACCTGCTGGCGGTCATCGGTATCGCCGGTGCCATCGACCCGCTGTCGTCCATTGCGCCCGAGGTCCTCTACCGGGACTGGGCAACCATGGTCGGACTGACGCTGCTACTCCTCGCCATGGCCTTCGGGCTCAGGGGCCAGGGCCGCATCAATCGCGTGGAGGGGCTGGTGCTCCTCGCCGGCTATTCCGCCTATACCACCTGGCTCGTGCTGCAGGCGACGGGCTAGTTAAGGCGGGTACCGGCGCCTAGCGCCGCTTCGGACCCGCCGGTTTCGGGCCGGTTTTGCGCCGGCCCGCCTTGCGCGGCGTCCCGCCCGGGCCGCCCTCCGCGCGGGAGATGCGCAATTTCTGCCCGCTCACCCAGACGGACTGCAGGTGCCGGAAGACCTCTGCCGGCATACCCTCGGGCAGGTCGACAAGGCTGTGGTCATCAAAGATCTGGATGCGGCCGATGTACTGGGCGTCCACCTCCGCCTCGTTGGCGATGGCGCCGACGATATTGCCGGGGCGCACGCCATGCTGCCGCCCGACCTCGATGCGGTAGCGCTCGAAGCCCTGCTCCGGACGGTCACCGCCGCGGCCCCGGTGAGGCCGCGGCGGCCCTGCCGGCGCAGCCGTGTCCCCTGCGGCGCTGTCGCCTGAGTCCGTCCGCTGCGCCCGCTCCCGGCCTTTCCCCGGGCGCGCCTCCTCACCGCTGATCGCCGGTCGCGCATCGCCCTGGCTCATGAGCACGAGCGCCGCGGCCACTTCGATGACCGGCACGCCGAATTCCTGCTGGTAATCCTCGACCAGGCGCCGCGCCGAGGCAAGGTCCTGGCTGGCAAGCGTTTCCGTGATCAGCGCCTTGAAACGCGCGGCACGGCGGTCAGTCACATCGTCGGCCGTGGGCAGCGCCATGGGCTCGATCGGCTGGCCCGTAGCGCGCTCGATAGCGCGCAGCAGCCGGCGCTCGCGGTTGGCGGCGAAGAGAATGGCCTCACCACTGCGCCCCGCCCGGCCGGTGCGGCCGATCCGGTGCACGTAAGCCTCCGGATCATTGGGGATGTCGTAATTGATGACGTGGCTCACCCGCTCCACGTCGAGACCGCGCGCGGCGACATCCGTGGCCACCACGATGTCGAGCCCGCCCGCCTTCAGGCGGCCGACGGTCTTTTCCCGCTGCGCCTGGGGGATGTCGCCGTTCAGGGCCGCCGCGGTGAAGCCGCGCGCGGCCAGCTTATCGGCGAGTTCCTGGGTGGCCAGGCGCGTACGCACGAAGATGATCACCCCGTCCGTATCCTCGGTCTCCAGGATGCGCGTCAGCGCATCGAGCTTGTGCACGCCGGACATCATCCAGACGCGCTGGCGGATGGACGCATTGGTCACGGTCGTCCGCCGGATCGAGATCTCTTCCGGCTGCCGGAGGTAGCGGCCGGCAATGCGCCGGATCGCCTCGGGCATGGTCGCGGAGAACAGCGCAATCTGCCGCTCGGCGGGCGTCTGCTCGAGGATCCACTCCACATCGTCGATGAAGCCCATGCGCAGCATTTCGTCGGCCTCGTCGAGCACGAGGGTGCGCAGTGCCGAGAGACCCAGCGAGCCGCGGCGCATGTGATCCATGACACGGCCGGGCGTGCCCACCACGACTTGCACACCGCGGTTCAGCGCACGCAGCTGCCCGCGGTAGTCGGAGCCACCATAGATTGGCAGTACGTGAAAGCCATCGAGGTAGCGGGCGTACTTCTGGAACGCCTCGGCGACCTGGATCGCCAGCTCCCGCGTCGGCGCCAGCACCAGGGCCTGCGGCTTCGCCAGCGACGGCTTCAGCGTCGCCAGTACCGGCAGCGCGAAGGCAGCGGTCTTGCCCGTGCCGGTCTGCGCCTGGCCCACGAGGTCCCTGCCCGCGAGCAGAGGCGGAATGGTCAGGGCCTGGATACTTGAGGGGGCTTCATAGCCGACCTCGCCCAGCGCTTTCAGCAGGAAGGCGGGCAGGTCGAGCTCGACAAAGCTGCCGGGCGGGGAGGTACTGTTCATGAGGGAACCGGGTAAAAAGAGAGAGGGCGCCCTTCCGGGAGCGGCCGCGGACTATACCGTTTATCGACGGCACAAGCCCGTGACAAATCGCCTTGCGCCGGCGTCCGTTTCGTGCATCGGCTCGACAACCTGGCCCACGTTATTTGAAAGGAAACGGCCCTGGAGCCTGCCGGGGCGGGTGCGGTAGCCCGCCCCGGTCGCTCCCCGGTACACGCTTTGTGAACGAAGTATCCGGTACTCACCCCGGCACACTGCGGAACCATCACGGCGGGACGGGACAACCTGCCTTGATCGGGCGGCCCGCCTTGGCTAGGGTGAAGGGACTCCCGCCGACGGCCCGCGCCCACCATGAACCCTGCTGAACCAAGCGCCGCGCTGCGTCACGTGCCGTCCTTTGTGCCGTCCTTTGTGTCGCCCTTTTTGCCGCCCGTCGTGTTTGCACCGCTCCTGGCCCTGGTGCTGCTGGCAGCCGGCAGCGCCCGCGGGGAAACGCTCCTCGCGAAACGCTATCCGCCCGCGGTAAAGGACGTCATCGAGCAGCGCTGCGTGGTCTGCCACGGCTGCTACGACGCCCCCTGCCAGCTCAAGATGGACGCCTGGGCCGGCCTCGCCCGGGGGGCGCACAAGAGGAAGGTCTATGACGGGACGCGCCTGCTGCCGGCCGAGTTGACCCGCCTTTACGAGGATGCGCACACCCTGGACGGCTGGCGCGAGAGGGATTTCTTCTCCGTAGTCGACCCCTACGAGCCGCGGGACGGCCTGCTCTACCGCATGCTCGCGCTCAAGGCCGAGCATCCCCTGCCGGCAAAGGGCCCGCTCGCCAAGGACTTCGATTTCAGCCTTGACCGGGATCAGCGCTGCAGCAAGGCGGACCAGTTCGACGATTACCGCGACGATCGGCCCTACCAGGGCATGCCCTACGGTTTTCCGGGCCTCGACCCGGGGCGGCAGACGATCCTCACGGACTGGATCGATGCCGGCGCCCCGGGGATGCCCGCTGCGCCGGTGTCGGCGGAGCAACAGCGCACCATCGAGCGCTGGGAGCGCTTCCTCAATGGCAGCAGCAACCGCGAGCGGCTCATGAGCCGCTACATCTTCGAGCACCTGTTCATCGGCAGCCTCTACTTCGACGAGCTCCCCGGGGAGCGCACCTGGTACAGCCTCGTGCGCTCGAAGACACCGCCTGGTGAGCCCCTCGAACTGATTGCCACCCGCCGCCCATACGATGACCCGGGCACCGAACACTTCTACTACCGCCTGCAGCCGCGCTACCTCACGCCCCTGGCCAAGCGGCACATGCCCTACGCTCTGAATGCCGCGCGCATGGCGCGCTGGCGGGAGCTTTTCCTGGCCCCGGACTACAGCGTGGAGACCCTGCCGGGGTACGACGGTGACGACGCCGCGAACCCCTTTATCACCTTCGAACAGCTGCCGGTCGATGCGCGCTATCGCTTCATGCTCGACGAAGCCCAGTTCACCATCATGGCCTACATCAAGGGGCCGGTCTGTCGCGGGCAGGTGGCGCTGAATGTGATCGACGATCATTTCTGGGTCGCTTTTACGGCGCCGAATGCTATCGACCCGGCACAAAGCGCCCGGTTCCTCGCCGAGCATGCTCACGAGATGCGGCTGCCGCAGCCGAAGGGCAGCCTGGTGGTCACGCTGCTGCAGTGGCGCAGCTACGCGAAGAGCCAGCGCCGTTTTCTCGAAGCACAGGCCGAGGCGATCGCCCGGGTCATCGAGCAGGACGCGCTGCGCCTGGACCTGGACCTGATCTGGGACGGCGGCCCGGAGGGCAACGACAACGCCGCGCTGACTATCTTCCGCCACTTCGACAGCGCCACGGTCACCAGGGGCTTCCTCGGCCAGCAGCCCAAGACCATGTGGATCATCGACTACTCGCTGCTGGAGCGCATCCATTACCTGCTGGTCGCCGGCTTTGATGTCTACGGCGCCGTGGGCCACCAGCTGGAGAGCCGGCTGTACATGGACTTCCTGCGCATGGAAGGCGAGCAGGGGTTCCTGCTTTTCCTGCCCGAAGCGGCACGGGCTGCCGTGCGGGACTACTGGTACCGCGGCGCCCGCGACCACGTCACCGATTATCTGATGTCACCGCAGAATGCTCGCTTTGAGCGCCCGACGGCCATGGAATACCGGACGGACGACCCGCGGACCGAGCTCATGGCGCGTCTCAAAGCGCACATTCCCGCAGCGGAGAACGCGCGTTATACCGTGCGTCGCGACGAGTTCGCCGGGCTGATGGACGGCCCGGACGCCAGCTTCAGCTACCTGCCCGAGGTGGCCTTCCTGCAGGTGCTCGGCCGCCGCGGCGAGCGCGAATACTACTCCCTGGTCCACAACCAGGCCTTCAGCAACAACGCCCAGATCTTCCAGGAAGAGGACCGGCGCCTGCCGGAGGAGGATACGCTGACCGTGGCCCGGGGCTTCGTGGGCGCCTACCCCAACCAGTTCTTCCAGGTTGCCGAGCAGGAACTGGGCCGCTTTGCCGAGGCGCTGAAGGCGCTTGCGGGCGACGAGGACTACACGGCGCTGGTCGCGCGCTACGGCGTACGCCGCACCGCGCCCTGGTTCTGGAAGCTCAGCGACGCCATCAACGCGCACTACCGGGAGAGCTTCCCGGCAGAGGCCGGCCTCTTCGACCTGAACCGCTACCAGAACCGCTAGAAATATCTTCTCCCCCGTGGAAGCGGGCGTAGGCCCGGGGCGGGGTAAGGACTGCCATCAGCCAGCTGTCGTCAATTGTCGTCCGCTGCTTGGCTCTGAATCATACCTACGCTTGCTGCGACGATCACAAGCCCGATCATGGCAATGCCAAAAACCACCAGAGCGGCGACTGATTCATCCAGTGCCAACAACACTCCACCGGCGGCGTTGAGTATCATCATTAGCACCATGAGGCGTAAATGGCGGTTATGCATCTTTCCTCCTGAAGCATTAGAAAACCCCGAGTGAAAGTCATCACCGTGGGATACTCGAAACGCTTGTGTCAATGCGCCAGGCAAAGCCGGCTTTGACCCGGAACACCCGGGACTACCGAAGTTTTCATGCGCGAGGCTGTGCGGCAGGCTGTAACGCCTTCCTGTAAGCTTCTCACCAGGGGCCCGCACAAGACTGCGTACGGGAAGCAGACCTTCAGGCTCCGGGCACGGACAGGCAGCAGTCGGCCAGGAACCGACCTTGCCAGCTTCCGCGCTCTACGCCACCGACACCAGATTCTCGTGAATGATCCTCGGGTGGCGAGCGGCAATTTTGAGGAGTGCGAGCGCAGGTCCATCTGGTTTTCTACGGCCTTGCTCCCAGTTTCGCAACGTGTGAACGCTGATTCCCAGCGCCCTCGCAAAGTCCATCTGGCTCAATCCTACGAAATGCCTGAGTGCGACGATGTCATCCTCACCAGACAAGTCGCCACGAATCAAACGGGCACGACGACGGGCAGAGATGGCCCCCTGCAACTGCTTCTCAGAAATCTCGGGAATATCACTCACTTGTGCTCGCCTTTACGCTGTGAATAGAGCTGTTTTTCACGCCTGGTTGCAAAGCGTGCACCGATAATACGGATCACGTCCTCGTCGCGTTCTGTGTAGACGACAACAGCCACACCTCGCTGTATCTCGCCGATTGCAATGAAACGGTCTTCCAGACTGGAATGAGCCTCGTCGAAAATCTCCAGGTAGTCGTCACCATGCTCGAATAACTGCCGGGCTTCATCAAAAGACAGACCATGCTTTCGTTGGTTGGCACGGTTCTTCGCTGCGTCCCATTCAAATTTCACACGTGCAGAATACGCCAATGACTGAGTGAGTCAATGGCTTATTCCGCCCACCCGAAGCTACCACATCGAGGTGGATACGACTGACCGTAGTGGGTCGGAAGCGGACAACCGCCCAGGGTCCCCTGACCGGCGACTATTGCTCAGACACGCGCCAACCGGGCCTGTGACGGCGAGCCGAGGGCAAGACACTTGCTGGCCGATGCCGATCTCGATGGAGTCCGGTAGCTCCCGGTGACCTGCCAGGGCGGTGTACCTGAGCCCGCACTATTGCTGCAGGGACACCCCTGGCTGCAAGGCCCCGCTGCGCGCCAGCTGCCGGGCGACCGGCAGCATGTCGTTGGTGGTCTCGCTGAAGTCAATACCGGTGCCGAACCAGGCGATCACCAGCTCCCGGGCCGGATCCACGTACAGGCCCTGGCCGTCGTAGCCGCTCTTGAAGAAGGCGCCGTCATCCCAGACGTAATCCCACTGCCAGGCCGCATGGCTCGGCAGATCGTCGCCGAGAAAGTCGCGCAGGGCGTCCAGGTCTGCCGTTTCCAGCGCGATGCCGCGGGCCTGGATGGCCTCTAGCAGCGCGTCGTCAACCACGTCGAGGCGCGTCGTCGCCGTGAATGCCTCACCGAAGCGCGCGAGATCGCGCAGTCGCAGCGAGAAGCCCCCCGCCACGTAGGGGTAGCCGTCCCTGCTGATGGCGATCAGCGCATCGGCCTCCGGGCCGAGGCGGTCCCACAGCTGCTCGCGAACGACCGTGGCGAAGGGCTGCCCGGTCACAGCCTCGATGACCAGGCCGAGCACCGCC
Source organism: Pseudohaliea sp. (assembly GCF_054552115.1). Taxonomy (NCBI): domain Bacteria; kingdom Pseudomonadati; phylum Pseudomonadota; class Gammaproteobacteria; order Cellvibrionales; family Halieaceae; genus Pseudohaliea; species Pseudohaliea sp. Next base: position 11,014 of record NZ_JBTOLW010000035.1, read on the forward strand.
GTGTTGGCCGAGACATACTCGTTCCTCAGGCCCGGCGGACCGCGCCGCGCCATGGCCTTGAGCTCAGCCGGCAGGCTGCTGTCCCTTCCCGTGGGCGCCGTGATGTCGAGAGATTCCTCGAGCCGGTAGATGCAGGTCGAGGAATCCTGGTACCCGTCGCTGTCCAGGCAGTCGATGCCGGAGCCCATGTCGGCGATGGCCTGCAGCGGCGTCCCGGCCCAGGCCGTCCCCGCCAGCCCCGGCAGGTAGCGTTCTACCGGGGCGTCCATGGCCACCCTTCCTTCGCGTACGAGCGTCGCCAGCGTCGTGGCGGTGATCACCTTGCTCACGGACCAGGCGAAATGCCGCTGCCAGGGCTGCATGTGCGGGTAGGCCTCGAAGGCGATGGCGCCGCGGTGGAGCACGAGGACGCCGTCCAGCAGCGGGTCGCCGGCCACGTAGTCCGCGAAAGGCGAGGTGCCGTCGCGGTGCCTCACCGGCACGACCGGAAGCGCGCTATCCGGTGCCTGCGGCAGCGGGCGTATCGGCGCCGTGCGCGCGATCGTTGCCTGGTAGCGGTAGGCCGGCGCGTGCAGGTGGAACTGGCGGCTCACGGCACCGCCACTGTCGAAGTTCTGCGGCGTTACCGCGGTCAACCGATCGCGGAACGGCTGTGCCGCCACGCCGGCGCTGGCGAGACACAGCGTGGCGGCGAGGAGGAGACGCACCTTTGCCATGGGGGAGCTCCGCAGGGTCTACGCCGGCATCATACCGAAGATGTGCCCGGGGCGGGCGGTCACGATCGCGGCACACAACGTTGACCTGGTGCACTGGCCTTTCGCGACAGGGTGCGCATACTGGGAGGCGAGCTGGCAACTGAAGGCGCGCCATGATGCACGGCAAGACCGGATTCGTCCTCTCGATTCTTGCGGGGGTCGCCGTCCTCGCCCTGCTCGTGGCCTGGCTCGCCCGGCCGGAGCCCATCCCCGTGCGCACGGAGACCGTCGCCCGGGGGCAGGTGCGGGATACCGTGGCCAATACCAAGGCCGGCACCATCGAGGCCTGCCGGCGCGCCGGGATCTCTCCCCGCCTCGGCGGCCAGATCGACCGCATGCCGGTCACCGAGGGCGACGTGGTCGAAGCCGGCGAGATCCTGATGGAGTTCTGGAACGACGACCTGCGCGCGCAGGCGCGGCTCGCCGAGAGCGAACTCAAGGCGTCTGAAGCGCGCCGCCAGCAGGCCTGCATCGTCGCCGACCGCGCCGACCGGGAGGCCGAGCGCCAGCGCCGCCTGGGCACCCGGAACCTCGCGTCCGAAGAGGCCATCGACAACGCCGAGAGCGAGGCGCTCGCCCAGCAGGCCGCCTGCACCGCCGCCCGCTCCGCCGTGGAGGTGAGCCGGGCACAGCTCGAGGTTGCCCACGCAGCGCTGGACCAGACGCAGCTCCGCGCGCCCTTCCCCGGTATCATCGCGGAGGTCAACGGTGAGGTCGGCGAGTTTGTCACGCCCTCCCCCGTCGGCATTCCCACGCCGCCGGCGGTGGACCTCATGGACATAAGCTGCCTGTATGTCTCCGCCCCGATCGACGAGGTCGACGCGCCGCAGATCCGCGTGGACATGCCCGCCAATATCTCTCTCGACGCCTTCGGCGACCGGGTCTTCGCCGGCCGGGTGCGGCGCGTCGCGCCCTACGTCCTCGACGTGGAAAAGCAGGCGCGCACCGTGGACGTCGAGGTGGCGTTCGTCGACCCGGCGAGCTGCGACTGCATGCTGCCGGGCTACAGCGCCGACATCGAGGTCGTCCTCGCGCAGCACGACAACGTGCTGCGTATTCCCACGCAGGCCGTGCGCGAGGGCAACCGCGTGTACCTCGTGGGCGACGGCAACCGGCTTGAGGAGCGCAGCATCAGGACGGGGCTGCGCAACTGGGCCTGGACCGAGGTCATCGAAGGTCTCGAGGCGGGCGACACGCTGGTTCTCTCCGTCGACCGGGAAGGCGTGGCACCGGGGGTTGTGGCCGCGCCGGAGCCGGGGCCCTCCGGCGATGATTGAACTGTCGCACATCGACCGGCACTTCCAGGTCGGTGACCAGCTCGTCAAGGCCCTGGACGATGTCAGCCTGCACCTCGGCGCCGGCGAATACGTTTCCATCATGGGGCCCTCCGGCTCCGGCAAGTCGACGCTCCTCAACCTCATCGGCCTCCTCGACCGCCCTACCGCCGGCAGCTACCGCCTCGACGGCACCGACGTGACAGCACTCAGCGATGTCGAGCAGGCGCGGGTGCGCAACAGCCAGATCGGCTTTGTCTTCCAGATGTTCCACCTCGTACCCCGGCTCACCGCCGCCGAGAACGTGGAACTCCCGCTGCTGCTCGCGGGCATGGCCGCAGAGGAACGGCGGCCGAAGGTCGCTGCAGCCCTCGAGGCCCTCGGCATGGCGGACCGCGCCCACCACAAGCCGGAACAGCTCTCCGGCGGCCAGCGCCAGCGCGTGGCCATTGCCCGCGCCACGATCACGGAACCGCGGGTGCTCCTCGCCGACGAGCCCACGGGCAACCTCGATCACAAATCCGGCGGCGATGTCATCGCCATCCTCGAGGGGCTGGTCGATGCGGGCATCACGCTGATCATGGTGACCCACGACCCCGCCATGGGCGGCCGCGCGCGACGGCAGCTCAAGATGATGGACGGGCGCCTGGCCAGCGACGAGGCCGGGTAAGGCAATGACACTGCATAGTGCGGACGTCGCACGCTTCGCCTGGCGGGCCCTTACCGGCTACCCGGTCCGGACCCTGCTCATGCTCATCGCCATGGCCATCGGCGTCGGCTCCGTGGTGGTCCTGACCGCCCTCGGCGAAGGCGCCCGGGGCTACGTGACCGGCGAGTTCGCCTCCCTGGGCACCAACCTCGTCGTGGTGCTGCCCGGGCGCTCCGAGACCGCCGGCGTAAACCCCGGCGCCATGTTCGGCGAGACACCGCGGGACCTCACCCTCGACGACGCCCTGGCCCTCACCCGCTCGGCCCGTGTGCGCCGCGTCGCTCCCCTGAACGTGGGCTCCGTATCGGTGAGCTACGGGCCCCGCTCCCGCGACGTGGTCATGCTCGGCTCCACCAGCGAAATGCTGACGGTGCGTCACTGGCGCATGGCCCAGGGCAGCTTCCTGCCGGTCTCGGATATCGACCGGGCCCTGCCCGTGGCGGTGCTCGGGCAGACTGTCCGCGACGAACTCTTCGGCGCCGAGCGCGCCCTCGGCGAGTGGCTGCGCATCGGCGACCGCCGCTTCCGCGTCATCGGCATCCTCGCGTCCCAGGGCCGCTCCATCGGGGTGGACACGGACGAGACGATCATCATCCCCGTGGCCGCGGCACAACAGCTCCTCAACACCCGGTCGCTGTTCCGTATCCTCGTCGAGGCGCGCAGCCGCGAGGACATCGAGCCGGTGCGGGACTTCGTCGAGGCGACGATCGCCGAACGGCACCAGGGCGAGAAGGACGTGACCGTGGTCACCCAGGACGCCGTGCTCTCCACCTTTGACGACATTCTGGGCGCCCTCACCCTCGCCGTGGGCGGCATCGCCGCCATCAGCCTCGCCGTGGCCGGCATCCTGATCATGAACGTGATGCTGGTGGCCGTGTCCGAGCGCACTGCCGAGATCGGCCTGCTCAAGGCGATCGGCGCCACGCCGCGGCAGATCCTGCTGCTGATCCTGGCCGAGGCGTCCCTCCTGTCACTCCTCGGTGCCCTCCTCGGCCTGGCCGTCGGCGAGGCGGGCGCCCTCGGGCTGCGCCTCGCACTGCCCATACTGCCCGCCTACGCACCGGCCTGGGTCATTGCGGTGGTGGTCGCCATTGCCATGATCACGGGCGTGGTCTTCAGCCTGCTGCCGGCGCGCAACGCGGCGCGGCTCGACCCCGTGCTTGCCCTGTCGCGGAGGTAGCGCGGTGAAGACGGCGGACTTCCTGTCCCTCACCAGCAGCTCGCTCATCGCGCACCGCACGCGCAGCCTGCTCACGGCCCTCGGCATCGCCGTGGGCATCGGCGCCGTGGTCCTGCTCACCTCCATCGGCCAGGGTCTGCAGCAGTTCGTGCTGGCCCAGTTCACCCAGTTCGGCACCACCATCGTGGCCGTGAACCCGGGCAAGGCCACCACGGCGGGCACCAGCGTCGGCGTCTTCGGCACGGAGCGGCCGCTGACCATCGAGGACGCCATCGCCCTCGAGCAGCTGCCCTGGGCCCGCGCCGTAGTGCCCTTCGTGCAGGGCAACGCCGCCGTGGAGTACGGCAGCCTGAGCCGGCGCACGACCATCTATGGCGCGGGACCTGCCATGCCGGAGGCGTTCCGCATGGGGGTCGCCATCGGCCGCTTTCTCCCGGAGGACGACCCGACCGCGCCGCGGGCCTTTGCGGTCCTCGGCAGCAAGATGCGCAGCGAACTCTTCCCGGACGAAAACCCGCTCGGCAAGCTGGTGACCATCGCCGGCAGCCGCTTCCGCGTGATCGGCGTCATGGCATCGAAGGGCACCGTGCTCGGCTTCGACCTCGACGACACCGTGTATATCCCCGCGGCCAGGGCCATGAGCCTGTTCAACGTCGACGGGCTGATCGAGATCGATGTCATGTACGAGGACGACACGGCGGTGGAGACCGTGGTGGCCGGCATCCGGCGCGTGCTCACGGCCCGGCACGGCCGCGACGATGTCACCATCACCACGCAGCAGCAGATGCTCGACGTGCTCGGCGGCGTGCTGGATGTACTCACCTTCGCCGTCGCCGCCATCGGCGGGATCTCCCTGCTGGTGGGCGCCATCGGCATCGTCACCATCATGACCATCGCCGTGAACGAGCGCACCAACGAGATCGGCCTGCTGCGAGCCCTCGGCGCGCGCCAGGGCCAGGTGCTGTCGCTGTTCCTCGGCGAGGCTATCGTCCTCGCCGCCGCCGGCGGCCTGGCGGGCCTCGCCCTCGGCGCCGGCCTCGGCCAGCTGCTGCACCTCGCCGTGCCGGCGCTGCCGGTCCAGCCGTCATTGTTCTACGTGGCCCTTGCCGAGACCATCGCCGTGACTATCGGTCTGCTCGCGGGCGTCCTGCCGGCCCGCCGCGCCGCCCGCCTGGACCCCGTGGAGGCCCTGCGCGCGGAGTAGCGCGGGGCAGAAGCGACTGGGCTGCGGGGCGCGGCTGCGCTACCCTGCCGACTTCGCTTCTGACAGGACACCCGCCATGTGGACCCGCACCTTGAGCGCCCTGCTTCCGGCTCTCGGCCTGGTTGCCGCAGCACACACGATGGCGCAGGAGCGCGTCATCCGCCTGAAAGACCTCGAGCGCATCGCCGCGGCGGAAACCATGGTGATGGTCCCCATGCGCGATGGCGTCCGCCTGGCGACGGATATCTACCGGCCCAAGGCAGCGGAAGGGAAGCTGCCGCTGGTCTTCATCAAGACCCCCTACGACTTCAACGAACTGGGCGGCGCGACCCTGGAATGGACCTTCGAGGCGGTCTCCCGCGGCTACGCCGTGGCGATCCAGAACGAGCGCGGGCGCTACTACTCCGAGGGCGACTGGGAGCTGCTCGGCAACCCGCGCACGGACGGCTACGATGCCCTGAGCTGGTTCGCGAAGCAGGACTGGTCCAACGGGGCCGTCGGCACCCTCGGCTGCTCGTCGTCGGCGGAGTGGCAGCTGGCCCTTGCCGCACAGGACCACCCGGCCCACAAGGCCATGGTGCCCATGGCCGCGGGCGCCGGCATCGGCCGCGTCGGCGGGTTCCAGGAACAGGGCAACTGGTACAAGGGCGGGGTACACCAGACGCTGTTCTCGGTCTGGCTGTACAGCGTGCAGCAGCAGGTCTACCCGCGCTTCCCGGCGGGCACCAGCGAGGAGGACCTGCGCCGTTTCCGCAAGCTCTATGACCTGCGGGCGGACATGCCGGAGATCGACTGGAAGAAACAGCTGGCGAAGCTGCCCGCCAGCGACTGGCTCGAAGACGCCGGTGCCAATCACGGACCGATGCAGGCGCTGATGCGCCGGACGCCCGCTGACCCGGCCTGGTTCGAGGGCGGCCTGTTCCACGACGACGAGACCATCGGCGTACCCGCCTACTGGTTCAACAGCTGGTTCGATGTGAGCCAGGGGCCCAACCTCGCCCTCTACCGCCACGCCCGCGAACGGGGCAAGACGCAGCACGACCGCGACGGACAGTACCTGGTGATCGCGCCGACGCTGCACTGCGACTTCTACCGCATCCCGGAGCACGAGGACTATACCGCCGGTGACCTCAACGTCGGCAACGCGTGGTTCCCGCTCTATGACCAGCTGTTCGCTTTCCTGGACCACTACCTCAAGGGTGAGGAGAGCGAACGCTTCGCGGCACTGCCGCGCGTCAGCTACTACACCATGGGCAGCAACCGCTGGAACACGGCCCGGCAGTGGCCGCCAGCCGGTACGGAAAAGCTCACCCTGTACCTCGACAGCGAGGAGGCCGCCAACAGCCTCTTCGGCGACGGCCACCTGCAGCGGACGCCCGCCGACGGTGCCGCGGCCGACCGTTTCAGTTACGACCCCATGAACCCGGTCCCGGCCCTCGGCGGAGGCGTCTGCTGCAATGACGGCGCTGCGCCCGGCGGCAGCTTCGACCAGCGCGGCATTGAGGCGCGGGCTGACGTGCTGGTCTACAGCACGGCGCCGCTGGAGGCCGACCTCACGGTCACCGGCAGCGTTCACCCGGTACTCTACGTGGGCTCGGATGCGACGGACACGGATTTCACCGTCAAGCTCGTCGACGTGTACCCGGACGGCAGCGCCTGGAACGTGGACGACACGATCCTGCGCGCCCGCTATCGCGACGGGTACGACGCGCCGGTGTTCATGCAGCCCGGCGAGGTCTACGAGTTGCGGCCGACGCCGCTGTCCACGAGCCACACCTTCAAGGCCGGGCACCGCCTGCGCGTGGAAGTGTCCTCGAGCAAGTTCCCGCAGTACATGCGCAACCTCAACACTGGCGGCGACAACGTCGACGAGACCGAAGGCGTGCTTGCGCGCAACACCGTGTACCACAGCGTACAGTACCCCTCCCGCGTGGAATTCGAGGTGCAGCCGGCGGCGCGCTGACGCCGCCGGGAACAACGCGCCGGCGCCCCTGCGACAAATTTCCCTTGCCCCCGGCCCCGTTCGGCCCTACCCTCCCGCGCTTCCCTTACTGACCCGCAACCCACCCCGCGCCAGCGCCGGGGCGGTCGGGCCGCCTGTTTCCCGGCGCCGCCGGGGAACCGCCACGGCGGAGCGCGGGCGCACCCGGAGACAGCGCGACGGCCATGGCCTCGATCAAGCACGACTGGTTCTCGAACACCCGCAACGACCTGCTGGCCGGCATGGTGGTGGCGCTGGCGCTGATCCCGGAGGCCATCGCCTTCTCGATCATCGCCGGCGTGGACCCGAAGGTGGGTCTCTATGCCTCCTTCTGCATCGCGGTGATCACCGCCTTCACGGGCGGACGCCCGGGGATGATCTCGGCGGCCACCGGGGCCATGGCGCTGCTCATGGTCACCCTGGTCAAGGACCACGGGCTGCAGTACCTCCTGGCCGCCACAGTCCTTACCGGCATCCTGCAGATCGTGGCCGGCTGGGTGCGCCTGGGCTCGCTCATGCGTTTCGTGTCGCGCTCGGTGATCACCGGCTTCGTCAACGCGCTGGCGATCCTGATCTTCCTCGCCCAGCTGCCGGAACTCACCGGCGTGACCTGGCACGTCTACGCCATGACGGCTGCGGGCCTGGCCATCATCTACCTGCTGCCCCGATTGACCCGCGCCGTGCCCTCGCCGCTGGTCGCCATCGTGCTGCTGACCATCGTCGCGATCACCCTGGATCTCGATATCCGCACCGTGGGCGACATGGGCGCGCTGCCCGACACGCTGCCCGTGTTCCTCCTGCCGGACATCCCGCTGACCCTGGAGACCCTCGCCATCATTCTCCCGGTCTCGACCACCCTCGCGGTGGTCGGCCTCCTCGAGTCGCTGATGACGGCCTCGCTCATCGACGACCTGACGGACACGGGCAGCAACAAGAACCGCGAGTGCGTCGGCCAGGGCATCGCCAATATCGGCGCGGGGTTCCTCGGCGGTATGGCCGGCTGCGCCATGATCGGCCAGTCGGTGATCAACATTAAGTCCGGGGGCCGCGGGCGCCTCTCCACCCTCGCGGCAGGCGTCTTCCTCCTCGCCCTGCTGATGCTCGCCGGCGACCTCGTGGCGCGCATTCCCATGGCCGCGCTGGTGGCGGTGATGATCATGGTGTCCATCGGCACGCTGAACTGGCAGTCACTCCGTGACCTGCGCACCAACCCGAAGAGTTCCAGCGTGGTCATGCTGGCCACCGTTGCCGTGACCGTGAGCACCCACGACCTCGCCCTGGGGGTACTCACCGGGGTCCTGTTGTCGGGCTTCTTCTTCGCGCACAAGGTCGGCCAGGTGCTGGTCGTGCGCTCCCGCGCCGACGAGGATGGCCGCGTACGCCGCTACCAGGTGATCGGCCAGGTGTTCTTCGCCTCCGCGGACCGCTTCACCGCCTCCTTCGATTTCCGTGAGGTCATCGACAAGGTCACCATCGACGTCAGCCGGGCGAACTTCTGGGATATCACGGCGGTCAGCGCCCTGGACAAGGTGGTGATCAAGTTCCGCCGCGAGGGCACCGAAGTGGAAGTACTCGGGCTCAACGAGGCCAGCAAGACCCTCGTGGACAGGTTTGCGGTGCACGACAAGGACAATGCCGAGGACCTGATCCTTGGCCACTAACGCTGTGCGTCAGCACGACAGCAGCGGCGGGAGCCAACGATGACACAGCACGAAGAGCGGGTCCTCGCCTGCGTGGACCAGTCGCATTTCGCCGACCACGTGGCCGACTACGGCGCCTGGGTGGCGCGGCGCCTGTCGCTGCCGCTGGAACTCCTGCACGTACTCGACCGGCACCCGGAAATCGCAGCCGCCGCCGATCACAGCGGCGCCATCGGTATCGACGCCCAGGAGCAGCTCCTGTCGACGCTGTCGGACCAGGACGAGTCGCGCAGCCGCGCCGCCCGCGAGCAGGGCCGCATCTTCCTTGCGCGGCTGCGCGAGCGCGCCGAGGCCGCGGGGACCGCGCACACCGACACGCGCCAGCGCCACGGGGAGCTCGAGGAAACGCTGAGCGAGCAGGCAGAAAACGTGCGCCTGTTCGTCCTCGGCCGCCGCGGGCGCTCCGCCGAGGCCACGCAGCGGGACCTCGGCCGGAATGTCGAGCGCGTGGTCCGCGCCCTGCGCAAGCCCATCCTCGCGGTGACCGATTCCTTCCGGGAGCCCGAGAGCGCGCTCATTGCCTTCGACGGCTCGAGCCTCGCCCGTCGCGGCGTCGAGCTGGTGGCGGCCAGCCCGCTCTTTCGCGGCATGCCCATCCACCTGGTGATGGCCGGCAAGCTGCAGCGCGATGCCGAGAAGCAGGTGGCCTGGGCGACCGGCGTGCTCGAAGCAGCGGACTTCAGCGTCTCCACGGCGCTACTGCCCGGCGACGCGGAGAGCGTGATCGCCCGCGAGGTGCAGGCGCGCGACATCGACATCCTGGTCATGGGCGCCTACAGCCATTCCCCGCTGCGCTCGCTCTTCCTCGGCAGCAAGACCACGGACCTGCTGCGCGCCGCCCGGGTGCCGGTACTCCTGCTGCGCTGAGGCAGTCGCCGAAGAACTATAACCTCATGGAATAACCGGTAGCCGAACGGCTATTTCCCTGCGGCGCAAACGGGCGTTAGCCTCCAGCTTCCGCTAACCACCCGCCAGGAGAACCCGCATGTCTGCCACCGATGAATTTCTCGCCGCCAATGCCCGCTATGCGGAAAGCTTCGACAAGGGCGACAAGCCCATGCCGCCGGCGAGGCAGGTGGCCGTAGTCGCCTGCATGGACGCACGCATCGAGACCGGCCGCCTCCTCGGGCTCGAGGAGGGCGACGCCCATGTCATCCGCAACGCCGGCGGCGTGGTGACCGACGACGTGATCCGCTCCCTCGCCATCTCCCAGCGCCTTCTCGGCACGCGCGAGATCGTGCTCATCCACCACACCGACTGCGGCATGCTCACCTTCAGGGACGATGCGGTGAAAGCGGATATCGAGGCCGACACGGGCCTGCGGCCGCCCTTCGCTCTCGAAGCCTTCGCGGACCCGGCGGAGGACGTGAAGCAATCCATGCGGCGCATTGCCAGCAGCCCCTTCGTCCCGCACAAGGACGCCGTGCGCGGCTTCGTCTACCACGTCGAGACCGGCAGGCTGGAGGAAGTCCACGCCTGACGGGGCCGGCCCCGGCGGGCCCGGCCGGGGACCCCGGCGCCGCGTTCCGGTAAACTGCGCGCTCGCGCCACGGAAAGGCGGCCATGCCCGAACTCGACGCCCCCGGCACCGGCGCCCTGCTGGGCCGGATCTTCTCAATCCTCTTCCCCATCGTGGCCATCGTCACGGTGGGTTTCCTCTACGGCCGGCGGCACAAGCCGGAGATGTCCGTCGCCAACCGCCTGAACATGGACATCTTCGTACCGGCGCTGATCCTCGGCGCCATGGCCAGCAGGTCCTTCGAACCCGAACGCTATGCGGCGCTGGCCGCCGGCGCGGCGATCCTGCTGCTGACCTGCGGCCTCCTGGCCTGGCCCCTGGCCCGGCGCCTGGGGCTCGCCTGGCGGACCTTCGTGCCGCCGATGATGTTCAACAACTCCGCGAACATCGGTATTCCCCTGGCAGTCCTGGCCTTCGGCGAGGAGGCGCTCGCCGCCGGCGTGATCCTCTACAGCGTGTCGAACGTGATGCACTTTTCCCTGGGCGTGCGCATGCTCGACCCGCATGCCAGCCTGCGCACGCTCTGGCGGAACCCCGCGCTCCTCGCCGCCTTCGGCGGCCTCGCCATCGCTCTGCTCGGCCTGCCGGTCTGGCAGCCGATCGTCCAGGCGCTGCAACTCCTGGGCAATGTGGCCATCCCGCTGCTGCTGTTCGCGCTCGGCGTGCGCATGCAGGACGTCCGCTTCGACGCCCTCGGCGCCTCCCTGCTCGGGGCGCTGGCGCGGCCCCTCTTCGGCATGGGCCTCGGCTGGCTCCTCGGCCACCTGCTCGGCCTCGGTCCGCGCGACGGCGCCCTGCTGATTCTCTTCGGCGCACTGCCGCCGGCGGTCATGAATTTCCTTTTCGCCGAGCGCTACGGCCAGGAACCGGAGCGCGTCGCCGCCATCGTGCTCGTCGGCAACCTGGCGGCGCTGTTGATGCTGCCGGTTGCCCTCGGCTGGGTACTCTAGCGGCCCCGGCCATCCCCGGGCCCGACCGCCGCACTTTGCAGCGGGCTCGCACTGCTATAAGGTTTCTTCCTTCCCGTAAAGCAGCCCCTGATGTCCGCAGAAGCCCTCACTCCCGCGCAGAGCGCCCGCCTCCTGAAGCTGGCGACCAACGCCTCGATCTCGGCGGCGGCGCTGCTGATCGTGGTCAAGGCGATCGCCTACTGGCAGACGGGCTCGGTGAGCATTCTCGCCTCCTTCGTCGACTCGCTCATGGATTCCGGCGCCTCACTCCTCAACCTCATCGCCGTGCGCTATGCGCTGGCCCCGGCGGACCGCGCCCACCGCTTCGGGCATGGCAAGGCGGAGTCGGTCGCCGCGCTGGGCCAGGGCGCCTTCATCATCGGCTCCGGCCTCTTCCTGATCATCGAGGCCGTGCAGCGGCTTCTCGACCCCGAGCCCCTGCAGGCCTTCGGCCTCGGCGTCGCCGTCATGCTCTTTACCATCGCCGTCACCGCCGTGCTGCTGCTTATCCAGGGCTACGTCATCCGGCGCACGCACTCGGCGGCCATCCGCGCCGATTCCCTGCATTACCGCACGGACCTGCTCACCAACAGCGCCGTACTGCTCGCGCTCGTGCTGGCACAGGTCGGCTGGCCCGGCATGGACCCGGTCTTCGCCCTCGCCGTGGCCCTGTACATCCTCGCCTCCGCCCGGCGCATCATGGCCGACGCCTTCAATGAGCTGCTCGACCGCGAACTGCCGGAGGCGAGGCGGGAAGCGGTGCTGGCCATCGCCCGGGGGCACCCGGAGGTGCGCGGCGTGCACGACCTGCGCACGCGCAGCGCGGGCCGGGTCGAGTTCATGGAGCTGCACCTGGAGCTGGACGACCACCTGCCGCTGGTGCAGGCGCATCGCATTGCCGACGAGGTCGCAGACGCCATCCGCGCCGGCAACCCCGCGGCCGACGTGGTCATCCACCAGGACCCGGTCAGCATTGCCGAACCGCTGCTGGACCAGCAGATCGAGGAGGCCGAAGAGGCCTGAACCAACAGACAGGGAGCGCGTGACGCATGGAATACCGGCCACTCGGCGACAGCGGCATCGAGGTCAGTGTGATCGGCCTCGGCACGATGACCTTCGGCGAACAGAACAGCGCGGCGGAGGCCGCCGCTCAGCTCGACCTCGCCCTGGAGCGCGGTGTCAATTTCATCGATGCCGCCGAGATGTACCCGGTGCCCCCGCGGCCGGAAACGCAGGGTCGCACCGAGGAATACATCGGCGCCTGGCTCAAGGCGAGCGGCAGGCGCGACCGGGTCGTACTGGCCAGCAAGGTCGCCGGTCGCGGCGACCAGAACGCCGGGGTGGACCATATCCGCGGTGGCCCGCGGCTCGATGCCGCCTCGGTGCGCGAGGCCCTGGAGGGCTCCCTTGCCCGCCTCGGTACCGACTACCTGGATCTCTACCAGGTGCACTGGCCGGAGCGGCGCACGAACTTCTTCGGGCACCTCGGCTATCGCCACTTCGAGGACGACGGCGTGGCCATCGCCGAGACCCTGGGTGCCCTCGGCGAGCTGATGAAGGAAGGCAAGGTCCGCCAGGTGGGCATTTCCAACGAGACACCCTGGGGCGTGCTCGAGTACCTGCGCCTGGCGCGGGAGGCGGGCCTGCCGCGCATCGTCAGCATCCAGAACCCCTACAATCTCCTCAACCGCTCCTTCGAGGTCGGCCTGGCGGAGATCGCCATCCGCGAGCGGGTCGGGCTCCTGGCCTACTCGCCCCTGGCCTTCGGGCTCCTCTCCGGCAAGTATGCAAACGGCGCCCAACCCGAGGGCGCGAGGCTCACGCGCTTCCCCCGCTTCTCCCGCTACGACAACCCGCAGGCCGCAGCGGCCACCGAGGCCTACCTGGCGCTCGCCGCCGAGGCCGGCATGGACCCGGCACAGCTCGCCCTGGCCTTCGTCAACCGGCAGCCCTTCGTCACCAGCAACATCATCGGGGCAACGACGCTCGAACAGCTCGAGGCGAACATCGCGAGTAGCGACGTCGCCCTGCCCCGGGACCTGCGCAAGGCCCTAGACGCGATCCATCGGCAGTACCCCAACCCGGCCCCCTGAGGCCGGGAAAGAGGCCGGGAAAGGGGCGATTGCCCCGGCGCCGGGGATGGATTACTTTCTGGGCGTCCCCCCGAACGAGGCATGGCCATGGCGAGCCGTTTCGACACAGGCAGTTTCTTCATCCGCTGGCTCTTTGCCGCGGTGCTGGTCTTCGGCACCTACAACCCGACGGCCTTCTCCTACCTCTCCTGGGTCGTCGACAGCGACACGCGGCTGGGGCCCGTGGTCGCCATCATCGGGCTGGCGCTGCTCATCGGCTGGATCATCTACCTGCGCGCGACCTTCCTCGCCATCGGCTGGCTCGGGATCGTCCTCGGCGCAGCGCTCTTTGGCGCCATCATCTGGCTGTTCATCGACATCGGCTGGCTGACCCTCGACAGCACGCGGGCGCTCGCCTGGCTGGCCCTGCTCCTGCTGTCGCTGATCCTCGGCGTGGGCATGTCCTGGGCCCACCTGCGGCGCATGTTCAGCGGCCAGCTCTCGGTGGACGACGTCGAGGACTGACCACGGGGCGGGCTAGGCGAGAGCCCGCAGCCCGAGTGGACCCAGGCGCCCGATGAGCGCCTGCAGCGCCTCGCCACTCCACGCGTGCCCCGGCGACGGCCGCCCCCACACCGGCTCCGGCCAGCAGAAATCCCCCGGCCGCCGGCCGATCACGTGCAGGTGCAGCTGCGGCACCACGTTGCCGAGCGCACCCACGTTCACCTTGGGGTAGGCAAACTCCGCCTTCAGGAACTGCCCCAGCGCGGCGGCATCCTCGAGCAGAAGCAGACGCTGATCCGTGGGAAGGTCCGTGAGGTCATCGCACTCCGTCCCGGGCACCAGGATGAACCAGTGCAGTGCCGCCTCCCGGTGCAGGAGCAGCAGGGCGGATGTCAGCGCGCCCAGGCAGTGGGTATCGGCGGCGAGGCCCGGGTGCAGTGCTGCGGGATCGAGAGCGCTCACCGGCGCCCCCGCTTCTGCGGGTGGCTGGCACGCGGGAGCGCGGCCGGGCGGCGGGACATGGCATCCTCCTTGCGGCATCGGGGCAGAACATGGAGCGCCGATGGTACGCGAGCCCGCCGCCGCTGGCGACGCTCAGCGACCGGCGAGGGCGACCGGGGCGCTCGCGGCCGGCTCGAGGGCCACGCCGTCCCGGGTGCGCAGGACAGCCTCCTCATCCGCCGCGGCCGTGCACAGCAGGTTCGCGCCCGCCGCCTCGGCCGGGTTTACCCGCAGGCGCAGCTCGGTCATGCCGGCACGGTTGCGGATGTTGTACAGCCGCACGCGGGTCTCCTCGCCGTAGCGATCCTGTGCCAGGTCCTTGCACTCGGCGAGAAGCGCGCGCTCCGAGGGCGCAGCCAGGGCCGTCAGGGTCATCGTGGACAGCAGGACACCGGCAGCGGTGAGCAGGTACCGGTGCAGCGCGTGACGGCTGACGCCGGGGCGGTTGAACGCAGGGTGGGTCTGTGCAGTGCGGGTCATCGTCGTGCCTCCCATGGGCATGTTGTGGCGACAGGAGACAGCGTAGGCATTTCCGTTACTGCACAGAAGTATCCGAAAATAATCGCCAGCGTTGCATTATTGCAACGCCAGGCTTTTTCGGATCATCGAGGCTTCGCGGATAGATGTACGCGATGCGGCAGGGGCGAGTGCGGGATACTTCTCTCACAAAGCGTGTATCGGGGAGCGACGGAGGGAGGTATCCCGCACTCGCCCCCTCACTGCATTCAGGCTCAGTCGCCTTCACGGGTATCGAGCAGGGCGCGGATCCCATCGAAGGCCTCGGCAATGGCCTCGCGCAGCAGGCGCAACCGCGCGCTCATGCGCAGGTCGCGGTGGGTGAGGACCCAGACATCGCCGTGGTAGTTGACGGGCGCGCCGGGCACCCGCACGAGATCGGGCTCGTCGGCCACGGCGATGCAGGGAAGGTAGGCCATACCCATGCGGGAGCGGAGCGCGGCGACCAGGAGGTCGTGGTCGTCGATGGCGTGGCGCACGGGCAGGTCCGGCCAGGGAGTGGCCGCGAGCCAGTCCTGGCGCTCGCCGAGCGGCGCCTTGCCGATCCAGGCCAGGTGGCTGACATCCGCAGGCGCGGCCGGGTCAAGCAGGTCCCGGTGGACATAGGTCGACAGGCTCAGCGCGGAGAGCCGACGGCCGATCAGGTAGTCCGGCAGCGTGGTGCCCGCCGGGAGCACGCGGATGGCCATATCCGCCTCGCGGCGGGCGAGATCCAGGGAATTCTCGGCGGGCAGGAGCTGCAGCTCGATCCCCGGGTAGTTCGCCGCGAAGCGCTGGAGCGCGCCAACCAGGCGGCCGAGGCTGCCCGCCGGTGGCATGGTGAGACGAATGCTGCCGCGCAGCTCGCGGTCCCCGCCGGTGATACGGCGCTCCGCCGCCAGCAGCTCCTCTTCCACCTGCTCCGCTGTGGGCAGCAGCGCCTCCGCAGCCGCCGTCATGCGGTAGCCATCGGGCGTGCGGTCGAAGAGCAGGCTGCCGAGGTCGCGCTCGAGCGCGTCGAGGCGGCGGGTAACCGTGGACGTACTGACGCCGAGCTCCGTCGCCGCCGCCCGCGCCGACCCCCGCCGGGCGAGGGCCAGCAGGACCTTCAGGTCATCCCAGTCCACGACCCTCAGCGGGCGGCCGATCAGCGGGTGGCATAGAAGCCCGCGAAGCGGTCGATGAAGGCCTGCAGCTGGTCTTCCGGCAGGTCGTTGATGCCCGCCGCGGCGGCGCGGCCGCCGCCGGTGGGAAACTCGCGGCAGAGCTCGTCGGCCCCGGAACGGTTGCTGAGGGGTGCGCGCACGCTGACCAGGAGCCCGCCATCGCGCTTCGGCGTGATCACGGCATGGGCCCGGTCCGGGTTGGCGTTGGTCAGCTCGTTGCTGTACACGCCGGACACGCGCCGGGACCAGGCCTCGGCGGGCAGAAGAAAGACCGCGGCGTGCGCGTCGGCGTACTCCGGCGAGAGCTGCCGGGCGGCGCCGAGATCCTCGTGGTAGCCGGTCTCCAGGCGCTCGAAGATCGGCCGGTTGTCGGCCATGAAGTCCTCGGGCGCAGCGTAGGGCAGGAGCTCCCGGAACAGGTCCGCCGGGTGAAAGTGCAGCTCATCCGGGTCCGGCCCGTAGCCGTTGTAGTTGATGTAGATACCCAGGTTCTCCAGGCGCTCGAGCTGTTCCTCCGAGCGGCCCAGGGGCCGGGCGAGAGCCACGGCGCTCTCGCGCAGGTTGTCACCGAAGCTGCCGACCACGGCCCAGGGACGGTGGGCACCCTCGAGGTAGCCGTTCACCAGCGAGCTGGTGCACACGGTGGCCTCGGTGTTGATGTGTGCCTCGAGGCCGGGATGTTCCGGGATGTCGCCGGCAAAGTGGTGATCGCAGTACCACACGCGGGCACCCGCGCCGAGGAGCGCCTCGAGCGGTCCCCGGTTCTTGTCGAGGGAAATGTCGAGCACCGTGACCCGGTCGCCCTCCCCCGCCTGCACGCGACCGAGGAGCGAGATATCCCGCTTCACACCGGTAACCGGGGTGGCGTCCCGGGGCTCCGCGAGCCGGAGCTGGAGCAGCGCACAGATCCCGTCCGCGTCGCCATTGAAGACATCGAAGTCAGCCATGTATTCCTCTAGGTATCAGTCTGTCGCGGTCTTGCCGGCAAACAGCGTCTTGACGTTGGACTCGGCCGCATCGCCGCGGCTTGCGCGGCGCACGGCGCGGCCCTGCTTGACCCAGAGATGATCGTGGCGCACCTCGTGGCTGGCAAAGCCGCTCACCGCCTCGGAGAGGATCTCGGTGATGCCCCGGCAGTCCATGGCTTCGCAGCACTCGCGCATCTTCGTCAGCGCCCGGCGCACATCGCGGTAGGCGAGGCTCTCCTCCTCGGCGCGCATGATCATCGGGTGCCCGGTGCCGCTCACGGAGGTGCCGAGGAGCAGTTCCTCGTGCAGCTTCTCACCCGGGCGCAGCCCGATGAACTCGACCTCCACCCCATTGTGGCCCGGCCCGCGGGCACCGACCTCATGACCGCTCAGGCGGATCATGCGCTTTGCCAGGTCGACGATCTGCACCGGCTCCCCCATGTCGAGGACGAAGACGTCACCGCCGGTCCCCATGGCGCTCGCCTGGAGCACGAGCTGCGCCGCCTCCTGGATACTCATGAAGTAGCGGGACACCTCGGGGTGGGTCACGGTCACCGGGCCGCCGCGCTCGATCTGGTCGCGGAACAGCGGGACCACGGAGCCGGAGGAGCCGAGCACGTTGCCAAAGCGCACCATGCAGAAGCGCGTATCCGTGTCCTCCTGGGCCAGCCCCTGGAGAATCAGCTCGGCAAAGCGCTTGGACGCGCCCATGATGTTCGTGGGCCGCACGGCCTTGTCGGTCGAGATGAGCACGAAGGTCTCGACGCCGGCGAGGCGTGCCGCCTCCGCCGCGTGCCAGGTGCCGAACACGTTGTTGGCGACGCCTTCCGCCACGTTGTACTCGACCATGGGCACGTGCTTGTAGGCGGCGGCGTGGTACACCGTCTGCACAGCGAAGGTGCGGTAGATCGTCTCGACCCGCGCCTGGTCGCGCACGGAGCCGAGCAGGCAGACGACATCGATATAGGTGCCGGCGCGGGCCTGCAGGTCACGCAGCTCACGCTCGATGCGGTAGAGGGCGAACTCGCTGTTGTCGAGGAGCACGAGTTCCCGGGGACCGGCGGCGAGAATCTGCCGGCAGAGCTCGGCGCCGATGGAGCCGCCGGCGCCAGTCACCATGACCACCTTGTCGGTGATACAGCGATCGATGAGTTCAGGGTGCGGCGGCACCGGGTCGCGGCCGAGGAGGTCGTCGAGGTCGATATCCTGGATCTGGTTCACGGTGGCGGCGCCGGAGACCAGCTCGTTGATCTTCGGCACCGTGCGCACGTGCACCGGCAGACCCACCAGCGAGTTGATGATCTCCCGCCGGCGCTCGTGGGTCGCCGAGGGTATGGCGAGAAGCACCTGGGTGATCGCGTGCTCCTCCACGAGACGCTCGAGGTCGGCGGGACTCATCACCTGCAGGCCATTGATCACCGAGTGCTGGGCGCGCGGGTCGTCGTCCACGAAGGCCACGACCCGGTACTGGTCGCCGTGGTGCAGCGCCGTGAGCAACTGGCGCCCGGACTCCCCGGCCCCGTAGATGATCACGTTCTTGGAACTGGAGCGCAGTCGCGCCTGGTAGTAGGCCCGCACCACGAGCCGCGAGCCGCCGATGCAGAACATGGCGAGAGCCCAGTAGACAAAGGGCGTGGAGCGCGGCACATCGGCCCGGGTGAAGAAGATCGTGGCGCCGAGCACGAGGGTGGAGTAGCTGACCGCCGTGATGATGGACCAGATCGCCTGCTGGCCCATGAAGCGGATAACCGCCCGGTACAGGCCCATGCGCAGGAAGATCAGGGCGCTGGCGGCGAGCGTCACCAGGCCGCAGAGCACCTCGACAAAGCCGATATGGAAGGAGGCATCGCCGAAGGGGTAGGCGACCGCCAGCCACACGGAACCCGCGACAAACGCCATGTCCACCAGCAACACCAGCCCTTGCTTGATGTTGCGGGGAACCTGGATGAGCCTGTCGGTCGCCGCGCGCAGGGCAGCCCACCGGCAGGAGAGCGCCTGCAGCATGTTAACCGCTGCTTGCTTGACCAAGTTGTTCACTCCGCGCTGGTTGTGCGCCAGGTGGCTCTTGTTGTCTGTGCGCCACCAATCCGCCGATGTTACTGCAAGTGCCGGTACTTGGCCATGGCCAGCAGCAGGGGCAGGTAGGCCAGCCCGATGAACAGCCACCCCAGGGTCGGTTCGCGGGCGGCCAGCAACGCCAGCGGCGTGAGCCAGCCCCACTGTACCGCGAGGAACAGGCCATCCACCCGGCCGTGGGAGCCCCAGCGGCGCGCCAGGCGCTGGTACAGGTGGTCCCGGTGCGCTTCGGCCAGGGGCGCACCCCGAAGCACACGGAAAAGCAGCGTGAGGCCGGCGTCGCAGGTGAACAGGGCGACAAGGATCGGCCAGCTGGCCGGCGTCAGGCCTTCGCGCCAGGGCCCTGCAACCGCGAGCACCGCGAGCAGGAAACCGGTGGGGACGCTGCCGGCATCGCCCATGAACAGGGTCGCCGGGGGCCGGTTGTGGAACAGGAACCCGGCATGGACGCCCGCCAGGGCCAGGCAGAGGGTCACGTAGGCGGGCGACGCGCCGGCGTCGTGGCCCAGCCAGGCGGCCACGGCCCCGGCGGACAGGCCCTGCAGCGCCGCCAGGCCGTCGATGCCGTCCATGAAGTTGTAGAAGTTGGTGAAGGCGAGCACGGCAAACGCAAGGGGCAGCCACGCGAGCAGGCCGGCCGGGCCGGTACCCGTGACCAGCCAGCCGGTGCCGAGAAGTGCCGCACTGCCATAAACGCCGAGGCGAAAGACCGCGGGGAGGTGGCGCAGGTCATCGACGAAGCCGACGAGCGCGAGGCCGAACGCCAGTGCGAGGGGCAGCGCATAGGTCTCGAGGGCAGTATCGCCGGCCAGCAGCGCCATTCCCAGGGCGAGGAACAACGCCAGGCCCGC
The DNA here is from genome assembly GCF_054552115.1 of Pseudohaliea sp. Lineage (NCBI taxonomy): Bacteria > Pseudomonadati > Pseudomonadota > Gammaproteobacteria > Cellvibrionales > Halieaceae > Pseudohaliea > Pseudohaliea sp. The sequence continues at coordinate 30,919 of NZ_JBTOLW010000035.1, forward strand.
GCCACTCGGCGTGGGCACCGCGTGGGAACCACGCGCCGTCGGCTCGGCGAGCCAGCGCCGGGAGCGCGCCAGCGCGCCGTAGCCCGCCCCCGCGAGGACGGCGAACAGCGCCGCGCCGAGAGCGAGCAGCATCAGCGCCCGTCTCCCGGGAACCTGCCGTGGCCGGACGCCTCTGCAAGCCCTGCCTCGACCATGGCGGGCGCCACGTCCTCGAAACGGTCCCGCGGTGCCCAGCCGGTCGCCGCGCAGACCGCCTCGTTGCGGTAACAATCGTGGCCGAGGAGCGCCGCGGCCGTGTGCCCCGGACGCTCACCCCGCAGGATATCGCGCGCGGTCGCGGCAGCCCGCCAGGCCCAGGCCGGCAGCGCCGGCCCCGCCAGCGCCCGCCCCCGGGCCCTGGCGAGCGCTTCGCACAGCCGCCGTGCCGTGTAGCACTCGCCGTCGGTGACATTCCAGCAGCGATAGCCGGCCGCGGGTTGTGCCGCAACCAGGCGCAGGAGCCGCACCAGGTCGTCACGGCCGATAAGGGACCGGGCGCCCGCCGACGGTGGCGCCGGCCGGCCCGCAGCCACCCAGCGGGAGAGCAGTTCGAGGTTGCCGCGGGCGCCCGGCCCATAGACCAGGGCCGGCCGCAGCACCGTCACCGCCATGGCGCTCTCTGCGGCGATCGCCGCCAGCTCACGCTCGGCGGCGGCCTTGGCACGCCCGTAGCCGTCCCGCGGCAGGCCGCCGTCCCTCTCCCCCCGGGGCGCGGGCCCGCGCGCAGGCCCGAGGGCCTTCACGCTGGAGAGGAAGACGAAGTGCGGAACACCGGCCGCGGCGGCCGCGCGTGCCAGGGCGACCGTGCCGCGGTGATTGATCCTGCCGTGGAGCGCCGCGGGCGCGGAGCGGTGGGCAAGGCCCGCGAGGTGGAACACGACCTCGACACCGGGCGGCACCACCGGCTCGGCGTCCGCCGCCAGGTCCAGCGGCAGTTCCCCTGCCGGGTCGCGGCCGGCGCGGAGAACATCATCGCCCCGCGCCGCGAGAGACTCGCAGAGCGCCGTGCCGATAAAGCCCGTTGCTCCCGTGACCAGACATTTCACCCGGGCTTTGTCTCCTTTCGATTGGGCGCAGCGCCGGGCCGGAAACTGCGATGTGCAAGCAACAACGATTGCTCAGGGGGTACCCGACCGCGGTCGCCCTGACAGTATGCGATGAACCCGTAAAAAAGGGGCCGAAGCCCCATGATACGGATGCCCGGCGCTTATTCCAGCGTGATCCGTTCCCGGTTACGCTCGAGGGTGGCGCTGCCGACCCCCGAGACCTCGGCCAGTTCCTCGATGCTCTCGAAGGGGCCGTACATTTCCCGGTAGCGGACGATGGCCTCGGCGCGGCTGCTGCCGACACCGCTCAGGGCCTCGGCGAGGGTCGCCGCGTCCGCGCTGTTGATGTTCACGGTGGCCGGCACGGGGGCCGCATCCACCTCCTGGGCGCCGGCCCCGGCCGGCAGCAGGGCCGCCCCGACAGCGGCGGCGAGGAAGGCCGCGCCCGCCAGGGCGCGCAGGGGGTCGATCAGTGTGCGTACTCGTTCCATGGTGTGGTTTCTCCGTCGTTCCGTGACAGTGTCGAAGCCTTGCTACAGGGGTAGCTCGATAACAGTGGTCAGCATCCTTGCTGGCATCCGCATCGAGAGCAGCCTAGCAGCCGCGGGCCGCGGACGGGAGGAAAGCGCGCGAAGATGGTTGAAAAATGCGCAGCGGGGGCTTTCGAAGCCGGTGACTCATCCCGGGAACGGAGGCTGGAAGATACCGCCCCTCGCTCCGTGATGCACGCCTGGTGAGGGCATCCCCCGGCGCCCTCCCCTGCCGCCCGGGGAGAGCGACCGCGCTGCGAGTATGCGAGGCGCAAGGCGCGGGATTACGGCCTCTGAGCGTGCTGGCCGGGCGCCTTTCCGGCTGTGTCCAGGCCGGCGACGATGGCGGCGAGCGTCTCGGCGGGATCGGCGCTGCCGGTAATGGAGCGGCCGATGACGAGGTAATCGGCACCGAGCGCGAGCCCCTCCGCCGGTGTGACGACCCGGCGCTGGTCTCCGGCGGCGTCACCGGCCAGGCGGATGCCGGGGGTCACCAGCCGGAAGCCCGGGCCATGGGCCGCGCGCAGCCGGGGTGCTTCCTGCGCCGAGCAGACCACACCGTCAAGACCCGCCTCCTGCGTCAGCCGCGCCAGGCGCTGTACCCGCTCGGCCGCAGTCTCGCTGTAGCCCAGCTCCGCAAGGTCCGCATCGGCGAGGCTGGTGAGCACGGTAACGCCGATGAGCAGGGGTCTGTGCTGCCGGCCCGCGAGCGCGTCGACCGCCGCTTCCAGCATGCGCCGGCCGCCGCCGGCATGGACATTGACCATCCACACACCGAGCTCCGCGGCGGCGCGGACGGCGCCGGCAACGGTGTTCGGGATGTCGTGGAACTTGAGGTCGAGAAACACCTGGAAGCCGCGCGCCTGCAGGGCGTCCACCAGCTGGGGGCCGGCGGCCGTGAACAGCTCCTTGCCGACCTTCACCCGGCAGAGTCCCGGGTCCAGGCGGGCCGCCATGGCCAGGGCCGCGTCGCCACGGGCACAGTCCAGGGCGACGATGACCGGCGAGGCGGGCTCGCAGGCGGCCTCAGTCACCGACGACGATATCCTTGCTGCGCAGGCTCTCGACCTCGCCCTGGGCTTTGTGCAGCTGCCGCCGCAGCAGCCGCAGCCGGGCGCGCAGCCGCAGCACGAGCAGGCTCGCCATGAGCAGCCCGGCGACGCCGCCGAGGGCAAAGGCTGCGAGCACCCAGAGGGCAACGCTGCGCGGCGCGAAGGTGTACACGAGCACATCGAGGGGCACGGTGGCCTCGTTCTGCAGGGCGAAGAGTGCCCCGGCGGCGGCCATGGCCACCACCACCACGAGCATGAGCAGGCTGCGCAGGATGCTCACAGGCCCCCCTGCAGGCCGAGGTTGACCCGCTCCCGCAGCTCCTTCCCGGGCTTGAAGTGCGGCACGTACTTGCCGGCGAGCTGGACCGTGTCACCGGTTTTCGGGTTGCGCCCGCGGCGCGGTTCCCGGTAGTGAAGCGAGAAGCTGCCGAAGCCGCGGATCTCGATACGGCCGCCGCTGGCCAGCGACTGCGACATGTGCTCGAGGATGGTCTTCACCGCCAGCTCCACGTCTTTCGTGGACAGCTGTGTCTGCCTGGCGGCAATCGCCTCGATCAGTTCACTCTTGGTCATGGGGGCCCACATTCGCACCAGACGCTTCGGCGCCATTGTGCCGCCCGTCCCCTGATGATGCAAGTGCCTATTATTACTGGAAAAATTCGGCCCCGGGGGTTGATCCTTCAGCGTACAGGGCTGCCAGGGGACTGTACTCATGGCCGCTACGCGGAGCGCGAGTCTTCTCTCAATCTCCATCGATACGCGCTTGCCGTAGCGTGTATTCCGGGGCGGCTGCCGGGGAATGCCCCCAGTCGCTCCCCGATACACGCTTTGTGGG
>NZ_JBTOLW010000036.1:0-32890 GCF_054552115.1 Pseudohaliea sp.
ACCTCCCTGTCGACCCGTGTTTGTTGGGGGGTGGTTCTGGGGGGGGCTGCCGGGGATCCCCCCCTTTCTCCCCCCACTCCCTTTTTTGGGGGGCCCCTCCCCGCCACCCGCCCCTAACGCCCTGGAAGTCCGACCGAGCCTGCTGTGCGCAAGGTGGCAGGGGCGAGGGCGGGAGTCTTCTCTCACAAAGCGTGTATCGGGGAGCGACTGAGAGAAGACTCCCGTACTCGCACCGCCCCGGTGGTAGAGCCATGGACGCGCTCCGGGAGCCGGTCCTGGACGGTGATGCGCATAAAAAAACCGCGGCCGAAGCCGCGGTCCTTCAAGCTGCTCGGGCGGTGGGCGCCGCCCCGGCATCAGTTGCCGTTCATCTGCTGCTTGATGAGATCGCCGATGGTGCCGGGCGAGGTGGTTTCTTCCTGGTCTTTCAGGGACTTCACCGCTTCTTTCTCGTCGTCGTAGTCCTTGGCCTTGATGGACAGGGCAACGTTGCGGTTCTTGCGATCCACGGACACGATCTTCGCTTCGACGCTGTCGCCGACCTTGAAGCTGTTGCGCGCGTCCTCGACCCGGTCGCGGCTGATGTCGGAGGCCTTGAGGATACCCTCGACCTCGTCCGCCAGCTTGATCACAACGGCCTTCGGTTCCACCTCGATCACTTCACCGGTCACGATGGTGCCGCGGTCGTTCACGGCCACGTAGTTGGAGAAGGGATCATCCTCCAGCTGCTTGATGCCGAGGGAGATGCGCTCGCGCTCCGGATCGATGGACAGGATGACCGTCTCGATCTCGTCGCCCTTCTTGTAGCTGCGCACGGCATCCTCGCCGGTCTCGTTCCAGCTGATGTCGGACAGGTGCACCAGGCCGTCGATGTTGCCCTCGAGGCCGATGAAAATGCCGAAGTCCGTGATGGACTTGATGGTGCCGGCAATGCGGTCGCCCTTGCTGTGCGCGGCGGCAAAAGCATCCCAGGGGTTCTGCTGGCACTGCTTGATGCCCAGGGAGATGCGGCGGCGCTCCTCGTCGATGTCGAGGACCATGACCTCCACCTCGTCGCCGACCTGAACGACCTTGGACGGGTGGACGTTCTTGTTGGTCCAGTCCATCTCGGAAACGTGCACCAGGCCTTCCACGCCCTCCTCGATCTCGGCGAAGCAGCCGTAGTCGGTGAGGTTGGTGACCCGCGCCATGACGCGGCTGCCTTCCGGGTAGCGGCCGGTAATCTCGACCCAGGGGTCCTCGCCCAGCTGCTTGAGGCCCAGGGAGACGCGGTTGCGTTCGCGGTCGAACTTGAGGACCTTGACCTCGAGCTCCTGGCCCACTTCGACGATCTCGGAGGGGTGCTTGATCCGCTTCCAGGCCATGTCGGTGATGTGCAGCAGGCCGTCGACGCCACCGAGGTCGACGAAGGCGCCGTAGTCGGTGAGGTTCTTGACGATGCCCTTGATGGTCATGCCTTCCTGGAGGCTCTGCAGCAGGGCCTCACGCTCCACGCTGTTGGCGGCTTCCATGACCGCGCGGCGGGAGACGACCACGTTGTTGCGCTTCTGGTCGAGCTTGATGACCTTGAAATCCAGGTCCTTGTTCTCCAGGTGGGTCGTGTCGCGCACCGGGCGGACATCGACGAGGGAACCGGGCAGGAACGCGCGGATGCCCTTGATATCGACGGTGAAACCGCCCTTGACCTTGCCGTTGATGACGCCGGAGACAACCTCGTCGGCAGCGTGGGCCGCCTCGAGTTCCTTCCACGCTTCCGCGCGCTTGGCCTTCTCCCGGGACAGCCGGGTCTCGCCGAAGCCGTCCTCGACGGTCTCGAGCGCGACTTGCACCTCGTCGCCGATACTCAGGGTGCACTCACCGCTGGCGTCAATGAACTGGGAGCGCGGAATGACGCCCTCGGACTTGAGGCCGGCGTGGACCGTGACCCACTCGTTGTCGATGTCAATGACCACGCCGGTGACGATGGCGCCCGGCTGCATGTCGACGGTTTTCAGACTTTCTTCAAAAAGATCGGCGAACGATTCGCTCATTACACATTTACCTGTTGATGTCCGCGGCAATACGCCGCTTCAGCCGCCCCTCCAGCCGGGCCGGGTCACATGAAAAAAAACCGCGCGCACCGTCGAGGCTGGCTGGGACGGCGCGAGCGGGCTGCTTCTACTCCCCGAGGCGATCCGCCGGGCAAAGCCCGCGTTCCACCGCTTCCCCCAGCACCTGGCGGAATACACCGGCCACGGGAATCGACGTGCTGTCCACTTCGAGCGCGTCGGCGGCGGGTACCAGGGGGGCCACGGCGCGACGGCTGTCGCGGGCGTCCCGCTCCCGGATGTCCTCAAGAAGGCGCGGCAGACTAACACTTTCGCCCTTTTCCAGCAACTGCCTGTGGCGGCGGCGGGCGCGCTCTTCGGCGCTGGCCGTGAGGAAGATCTTGAGGGGGGCATCGGGAAAGACCACGGTGCCCATATCGCGGCCGTCCGCAACCAGTCCCGGGGCGCGGCGGAAGGCCCGCTGGCGATCGAGGAGCGCGGCGCGCACCCGCGGGTAGGCGGCGACCATGGAGGCGCCCCGACCCCCTTCCTCCGTGCGGATCGCCCGGCTCACGTCCTCGCCGCCGAGAAGCACCGCCACGGTGCCATCGGCCGCCGGGCGGAACACGACGTCAAGGTCGGCAGCCACTGCCGCCGCGCCAGCCTCGTCCTCCCAGGGGACACCGGCCTGCAGGCACGCCTGGGCGGTGACCCGGTAGAGGGCACCACTGTCGAGGAGGTGCCAGCCCAGGTGCCGGGCCAGCAGCTGGCAGAGCGTGCCCTTGCCCGCGCCGCCGGGGCCGTCAACGGTGATCACCGGCGCACTCACGCGTCCTCTCCGTCCTCGCCACCGGCGCGGGTGGAGATCTGCAGACCGAGGCCCCGGGCGAGCGCATCGAAACCGGGGAAGGAGGTGGCCACGTGGTCGCAGTCGAGGATGGTGATCTCTTCCTCCGCACGCAGGGCGGCAATGGCGAAGGCCATGGCGATGCGGTGGTCCAGGTGCGTGCGGATCACGCCGCCGCCGAGGCGGCCGCCGTCGATGATGATGCCGTCCTCGAGCATCTCGTTGGCCACGCCGAGGGTCGACAGGCCCTCCGCCATGGCGGCGATGCGGTCGCTCTCCTTTACCCGCAGTTCTTCGGCGCCGCGCAGCACCGTGCGCCCCTCGGCGCAGGCGGCGGCGATGAAGAGGGCTGGGAACTCGTCGATCGCCAGCGGCACCTGGTCCTCGGGAATCTCGATACCGTGCAGCGGCGCATAGCGCACCAGCAGGTCGGCCACCGGCTCACCGCCGATCTCGCGCTCGTCCTGCACCGTGATATCCGCCCCCATGAGGGTGAGGATATTGATGACGCCAGTGCGCGTGGGGTTCATGCCGACGTGGGTCAGCAGCAGCTCCGACCCGGGGGCGATGCTCGCGGCCACCAGGAAGAAGGCCGCGGAGGAGATGTCCGCCGGCACATCGATGTCGGTGGCACGCAGGCTGCCGCCGCCGCGCAGCAGGATCACGTCGTTGTCGCGGCGCACCTCGTAGCCGAACCCCTGGAGCATGCGCTCCGTGTGATCCCGGGTGGGCGCGGGCTCCGTGACCGTCGTGGTGCCGTCGGCGTAGAGCCCGGCGAGAAGCACGCAGGACTTCACCTGGGCGCTGGCGACGGGGAGGTCATAGTGAATGCCGGTGAGCGCCTGGCCGCCATGGACCGTGAGCGGCGGCGTCTCCCCGGCGTCGGCCTCGATACGCGCGCCCATCAGCTCCAGCGGGCGCATGATCCGGCCCATGGGCCGGCGGCAGAGCGAGGCATCACCGGAAAGACGGCTGTCGAAGGCCTGGCCGGCAAGAATACCGGTCAACAGTCGGATACTGGTGCCGGAGTTGCCCATGTCCAGGGTGTCCGCGGCGCCCCTGAGCCCGTGCAGACCCACACCGTGCACCCGCAGTCCGCCCTCCTCCGGTCCCTCGATGCGTACGCCCAGGGCGCGGAACGCGCCCACCGTGGCCAGGGCGTCCTCGCCCTCGAGGAAGCCGCTGATCCGCGTCTCGCCCTCGGCCAGCGCGCCGAGCATCACGGCCCGGTGTGAAATGGACTTGTCGCCCGGCACCCGCGCCTCACCGCTGATGACGCCGCCGGGGTGCAGCTTGAATTCCATAGATAGACTCGTTGCCGTGGATTCTAGGGTTGGCGCCGGCGGGCTTCGCGCTCCGCGAAAGCATCGCGGGCGGCCTTGGCCGCGCTGAAGGTGGCCTCCAGGCGCGCGCCGTCGCCGCTCGCGATGGCCTCGCGCAGCGCCGCGAGGCGCGCGCTGAACTCGTCCACAGCTTCCAGCAGGGCGTCGCGGTTGGCAAGAGCGACATCGCGCCACATGACCGGGTCACTGGAGGCGATCCGGGTGAAGTCGCGGAAACCGCCGGCGGCGAAGCGGAACAGGTCCGCCCGCCGCGGCGAGGCGGCGAGGTCGTCCACCAGGCAGTAGGCAAGCACGTGCGGCAGGTGGCTGGTCGCGGCGAGCACGGCATCGTGCTCCGCCACGGCCATGCACACGACCTCGGCGCCGGCGCTTTCCCAGAGGCGCTGCACCAGCGCCAGGGCTTCCCGGTCCTGCTCCGGCAGGGGAGTGAGGATGACCCGGTGACGCCGGAAGAGCTCACCGTTGGCCGCCGCGACACCGCTTCGCTCGGAACCGGCGATGGGGTGACCGGGGACGAAGCGCGGGGCGGGCCCGCCGCGGGCCGCGGCGGCGGCGAGGTTGCCCTTGACGCTGGCGACATCGGTGAGCACCGGCCCCCGGTGAGCGTGTGCCGTACGCGCGAGGAGTTCCTCGAGGACGGCGGCGGCCGCGACATTAGGCACAGCGAGCACTACCACATCGGCGGCCAGCACCGCGTCGAGATCCTCACAGGCGCCGTCGATGACGCCGGCCGCAAGGCCCGTGGCCAGGGCATCCGGCTCGCGGTCGTAGCCGAGGACGCGGCTGGCAAAGCCCGACGCCTTCAGCGCCAGGGCCAGGGAACCGCCGATCATGCCGAGGCCGAGGATGGCCACACTGCAGGGCTGCGCTGCCACGGTGTCGCTCAGAGCACGGCCCGGGGGTAGGAGCCCAGGGGTTTCAGGAGAATGGACTGCTCCTCGAGTTCGCGCAGGATCGCGGCGATGTTCTCGTCCTGCAGGTGGCCCTCGAACTCGATGAAAAAGACATAGGCCCACTTCTCGGTCCGCGACGGGCGGGTGTCGATGCGGGTGAGGCTGACGCCGCCGCGGCGGAAGGGGTCCAGGAGCGCGAAGAGGGCCCCGGGCTTGTTGCGACTGGAGACGATGATGGAGGTCTTGTCGCGGCCGCTCGGCGGCACTTCCTGGCGGCCGATGACGAGAAAGCGGGTGGTGTTGTCGCGCCGGTCCTCGATGTGCTCGGCCAGCCGCTCGAGGTGATACTGCTCCGCGGCCATGTCCCCGGCCACCGCCGCCACAGCGGGCTGTGCCGCGGCCAGGCGGGCCGCTTCACCGTTGCTGGACACGGCCTCGCGCTCCACGTGCGGCCAGTGGGCGTCCAGCCAGTTGCGGCACTGGGCGAGGGCCTGCTGGTGCGCGCAGATACGGGTGATGGCTGCCGGGTCCGTGCCCGGGGCAGCGAGCAGGTGGTGGGTGATGCGCAGCTCCACCTCGCCGGCAATGCACAGGGGCGAATCGAGGAAACTGTCCAGCGTGTGGCTGACCATGCCCTCCGTGGAATTCTCCACGGGCACCACGCCGTAGTTGCAGGCGCCGGATTCGACCTGGTTGAAGACGCTGTCGATGGTGGCCTGCGACACGCAGACCGCGCCATGGCCGAAATGCTTGAGCGCCGCCGCCTGGGTAAAGGTGCCCTCGGGACCGAGGTAGGCCACCTGCAGCGGCTGCTCCAGGGCGAGGCAGGCGGACATGAGCTCGCGGAAGATGTAGGCGACGCTCTCCGCCGGCAGCGGCCCGTCGTTGCGCTCGACGATGCGGGCGAGCACCTGGGCTTCCCGCTCCGGCCGGTAGAACACCACCTCGCCGGGCTCCTCGCCACGCTCCCGCGTCGCCAACTGCTCGCCCAGCTTGATCTCGGCGACCTTCTGCGCACAGCGCGCGCGGCGGTTGATAAGGGCCTGGATCTCGCGGTCGATGCCGTCGATCTCCTCCCGAACCGCCTGCAGGTCCTGCTCCTTTGCCATCGTCGGAAACCTCAGCCGCAGCGGCGCTCGAAGTCGGCCATGAAAGCCACGAGGTCGTCCACCGCGGCCTGCGGTACGGCGTTGTAGAGGCTGGCGCGCATGCCGCCGACCGAACGGTGGCCCTTGAGGTTGAGCAGCCGGGCGGCCTCCGCTTCCTCGAGGAAGCGCTTGTCGAGGCTGTCGTCCGCGAGCACGAAGGGCACGTTCATCCAGGAGCGGTACGCCGGGTCCACGGGGTTCGAGTAGAAAGCGCTGCCGTCGATGGCCGCGTACAGCGTCTCCGCCTTGCGCCGGTTGCGCTCGGCCATGGCGGGGAGCCCACCGAGCCCCTCGAGCCAGTCGAACACCAGCGCGGCGAGGTAGAGGGCGAAGGTCGGCGGCGTGTTGTACATGGAGTCGGCGTCCGCCGCGGTCTCCCAGTTGAGCATGGCCGGGCACTCGGGCCGAGCGCGGCCGAGCAGGTCCCGGCGCACGATGACCAGGGTGAGCCCCGCCGGACCGATGTTCTTCTGCGCGCCGGCATAGATGACGCCGTAGCGGCTCACGTCGAGCGGGCGCGACAGCAGCGTCGAGGACATATCCGCGACCAGTGGTGCCGGCGCCTCGGGCGCTTCCGTGAACTCCACGCCGCCGATGGTCTCGTTCGGCGTGAGGTGCAGATAGGCCGCGTCGTCGCGCAGCTGCCAGCGGTCCCGCGGCGGTACCGTGCGGTAGTGACCCTCGGCATCACTGGCAACGACCCCGACATCGGCGAAGCGGCGGCCCTCGGCGATGGCCTTCTTCGACCACTGGCCCGTATCGAGATAGTCGGCGGGGGCGTCGGCCGCGGCGAGGTTGAGCGGCACGGCGGCGAACTGCGTGCTGGCGCCGCCCTGCAGGAACAGCACCGCGTAATCGTCACCGAGGCCGAGGAGCCGGCGCAGGCAGGCTTCGGCGGCCTCGACCACCCCCACCACCTCGGGCGAGCGGTGGCTCATCTCCATGAAGGACAGGCCCCTGCCGTGCCAGTCGAGCATTTCCTCGGCGGCGCGGGCAAGCACCGCCTCGGGGAGCGCGGCGGGGCCGGCGCAAAAGTTCCAGGCGCGGCTCATGGGCGGCGGCCCCCGTGGTGGTCAGGCGTCATCGTCGCTGCTCTCTTCACTATCGCTGTCGCTAGCACCCTCGATGGCGCCGTCGCTGCTATCGTCACCGGCTGCTTCAACGGCCGGGGCGTCGACCACAGCGGCGTCCGGCTCTTCACCGGCGCTCTCGTCTTCCCCGGGCTCGTCGATCTGGGCGACGCGCACGAGCCGCTCGCCGTCCTTGCAGCGCACGATGCGCACCCCCTGGGTGTTGCGGCCGAGCAGGGAGACCTCGTCGGAGCGGGTGCGCACCAGGGTGCCGAGATTGGAGATCAGCATGAGTTCGTCGCCGTCGAAGACCTGCACGGCGCCCACGAGATCGCCGTTGCGCTCGGAGCGGGCCATGGCGATGACGCCCATGTTGCCCCGCCCCTTGGTGGGAAACTCGCCGACGTCCGTGCGTTTGCCGTAGCCCTTCTCGCTGACGGTAAGGATGCGGCCGTCCTCGCGGGGGATGACCAGGGAGATCATTTCCTGGCCCTCGGCGAGGCGGATACCGCGGACGCCCCGCGCCGTCCGCCCCATCGGGCGCACGTCGCCCTCGCGGAAGCGGGCGACCTTGCCGCCGCTGGAGAAGAGCATCACATCGCAGCTGCCATCGGTAATCGCCGTACCGATGAGCACGTCGCCCTCCTCGAGTTCGAGGGCGCGCAGACCGACGCTGCGCTGGCGGGCGAAGCTCTCCAGCGGCGTCTTCTTCACGGTGCCGCCGGCGGTGGCCATGAAGATGAAGTGTCCCGGCGTGTATTCCTCCACCGGCAGGATGGACGTCACGCGCTCACCCGGTTCCAGCGGCAGGAGGTTCACCAGCGGCCGCCCGCGGGAACCGCGGCCGGCCAGGGGAATCTGGTAGACCTTGAGCCAGTAGACCTTGCCGAGGCTCGAGAAACAGAGAATCGTCGCGTGGGTACTCGCCACGAGGAGGTGCTCGACGAAGTCCTCGTCCTTCACGGACAGGGCCGCGCGGCCCATGCCGCCGCGGCGCTGCGCCTGGTAGTCGGAAAGCGGCTGGGTCTTGGCGTAGCCGAGGTGGGAGATGGTGACCACCCGGTCCTCCTCGGTGATGAGATCTTCCACGGTGAGGTCGTGCTGCGAGGCGGAGATCTGCGTGCGGCGGGCGTCGCCGAACTCCTGCGCCACCTCCTCGAGTTCCTCGCGGATCACCTGCATGAGGCGCTCCGGGTCGGCCAGGATGTCGAGGTAGTCGGCGATCTCAGCAAGCTTCTCCTGGTACTCGTTGAGCAGCTTCTCGTGCTCGAGGCCCGTGAGCCGGTGCAGGCGCAGCTCGAGGATGGCCTGGGCCTGGGCCGGCGACAGCTGGTAGGCATTGCCATGCAGGCCGTAGTGCGGCTCCAGGTCATCCGGGCGGCAGGCCTCGGCGCCGGCGCGCTCGAGCATGGACAGCACCTCGCCCGGGGCCCAGGTGCGGGCGAGGAGCGCCTCGCGCGCTTCCGCCGCGCTCGGCGAGGCCTTGATGAGCTCGATCACCGGGTCGATATTGGCCAGCGCGATCGCCAGACCCTCGAGGATGTGGCCGCGCTCGCGCGCCTTGCGCAGCAGGTAGACGGTGCGCCGGGTGACCACCTCGCGGCGGTGGCGGATGAAGGCCTCAAGCACCTCCTTGAGGTTGAGCACCTTCGGCTGACCGTCAACCAGGGCCACCATGTTGATGCCGAAGACCGACTGCAGGTTGGTCTGGGCGTACAGGTTGTTGAGGACGACGTCGCCGATCTCGCCCCGGCGCAGCTCGATGACGATGCGCAGACCGTCCTTGTCGGACTCATCGCGCAGCTCGCTGATGCCCTCGAGCTTCTTCTCCTTGACCAGCTCGGCGATGCGTTCGATGAGCCGCGCCTTGTTCAGCTGGTAGGGGATCTCGTGGACAATGATCGTGTCGCGGCCGCGCTTCTCGTCGCTGACCACCTCGGCTTTAGCGCGCACGTAGATGCGGCCGCGACCGCTGCGGTAGGCCTGGATGATGCCGGCCCTGCCGTTGATGATGCCGCCCGTGGGGAAATCCGGACCCGGGATGTGCTCCATGAGCTCGTCCACGGTGATCTCCGGGTTCTTCATGAGCGCCAGGCAGCCGCTCACCACCTCGGTGAGGTTGTGCGGCGGAATGTTGGTGGCCATGCCCACGGCGATGCCGGCGGAACCGTTGACCAGCAGGTTGGGCACCCGCGTCGGCAGCACGGCGGGAATCCGCTCGGTGCCGTCGTAGTTGTCGACGAAATCGACCGTCTCCTTGTCGAGGTCCGCGAGCATCGCGTGCGCGATCTTCTGCATGCGGATCTCGGTGTAGCGCATGGCAGCGGCGGAGTCGCCGTCGATGGAGCCGAAGTTGCCCTGCCCGTCGACGAGCATGTAGCGCATGGAGAAATCCTGGGCCATGCGCACGATGGTGTCGTAAACGGCAGAATCGCCGTGCGGGTGGTACTTGCCGATGACATCACCGACGACCCGCGCGGACTTCTTGTAGGCCTTGTTCCAGTCGTTGTTGAGCTCGTTCATGGCGAAGAGCACGCGCCGGTGCACCGGCTTCAGGCCGTCGCGGACGTCCGGCAGGGCGCGGCCGACGATCACGCTCATGGCGTAATCGAGGTAGGACTGCTTCAGCTCGTCCTCGATATTGACCGGCAGGATTTCCTTGGCGATTTCACCCATCTGGCATTCCCTGTGCGACTCGGGGCGGTGCACGGCCAGCGGTGCGCACGGGGCCGCCATCGCAACCCTTGCATGCGCTGCGCAGAACCGCCGGCAGCCCCGTCATGGAAGCCTGCCAGTGTACCGCTTGCGCCCCGTTTTCGCCATGTTTTTAACGACTTAGAACAAGGGGCGCGTCGCCCGTCCGGGGGCACCCGGTAGCGGTCAATTGCGGTTATACTGCCCGCCCGAACGCGACCTGCCGCCAGCGGCGGCCCCGGCCAGGAGGGAGCAGGCCCCATGGATACAGGCACGACAGCGGCAGACCTCCTGATCCACCCGCGCTGGATCGTGCCCGTGGTGCCCGAGGGCGCAGTGCTCGAGGGCCACAGCCTGGCGGTGAAGGACGGGGCGATCATCGCTCTCCTGCCGCGGGCCGGGGCGGCGCAGATCGACGCCACCGAAGAGCTGGAACTGCCCTCCCACGCGCTGCTGCCGGGGCTGGTCAATGCCCACGGCCACGCCGCCATGGCGCTGCTGCGCGGCTACGCCGACGACCTGCCCCTCATGCCCTGGCTGCAGGAGCACATCTGGCCCGCCGAGGGCGCCTGGGTGGGTGAGGATTTCGTCCGTGACGGCGTCCGTCTCGCCGCCCTGGAGATGATCGCAAGCGGCACCACCACCTGCTCGGACATGTACTTCTTCCCCGAAGCCGCCGCCCGGGAATACCTGGCCGCCGGCCTCCGGGCACAGCTCGCCTTCCCGATCTTCGATTTTCCCACGGCCTGGGGCAGCGGCCCCGACGACTACCTGGCCCGGGGGCTCGCGCTGCGTGACGAACTCCGCCACGAGGAGCGTATCAGCGTGGTCTTCGGCCCGCACGCCCCCTACACCGTGGGCGAGGAGACCCTCGCCCGCATCGCCACCCTCGCCGCGGAGCTCGACCTGCCCGTGCACATCCACCTGCACGAAACCGCGGCCGAGGTGTTGCAGGCGGTGGAGGCGAACGGCGAGCGCCCCCTGGACACGCTGCACCGGGTGGGGCTTCTCGGCCCGCGCACGCAGTGCGTCCACATGACCGACGCCGGCCGCCAGGATATCGAGCTCCTCGCCGCCACGGGCGCGCACGTGGTGCACTGCCCGCAATCGAACATGAAACTCGCCTCCGGCACCTGCCCGGTCACTCGCCTGCTGGATGCCGGCGTCAACGTCGCCCTGGGGACGGACGGCGCCGCCAGCAACAACGACCTCAACCTGTTCAACGAGATGCACAGCGCTGCGCTGCTCGCCAAGCTGGGCACCGGCGACGCCTCGGCCCTGCCGGCGGCGCGGACGCTGACCCTGGCCACGCTCGGCGGTGCCCGCGCCCTCGGCCTCGAGCACCGCATCGGCAGCCTGGAGCTCGGCAAGCAGGCAGACCTGATCGCCGTCGACCTCGGCGGGCCCGCCCAGCAGCCGGTCTACAACCCGCTGTCAACGCTGGTCTACGCCTGCACCGGCGCCGAGGTGAGCCACAGCTGGGTCGGCGGCCGGGCACTGCTCGCCGAACACCGGCCGCTCACCCTGGACCGGCGGGCGGTGCTCGCCAGGGCCGAGAGCTGGCGGGCGCGAATCCAGGCCGGGCCGCGCCAGGCGGGAGCGGGCAAGGAGGCCAAGGAGATACGATGAGCGCACGCAGTAACGTCGACCGCCAGGAGATTGCCAAGTTCGAGGCCCTCGCCGCACGCTGGTGGGACATGGACGGCGACTTCCGCCCCCTGCACGAGATCAACCCGCTCCGGGCCAACTTCATCGACGGCCTGTCGCCGGTCGCCGATCGCGACCTGGTCGATGTGGGCTGCGGCGGCGGCATCCTGGCCGAGGCCATGGCCCGGCGCGGCGCGCGGGTGACGGGCATCGACATGGGCGAGGCGCCGCTGTCGGTAGCGCGGCTGCACCAGCTGGAGTCGGGGCTCACCATCGACTACCGGCAGGCCACGGCGGAGGAGCTGGCAGTAGAGCAGCCCGGAGCCTATGACATCGTCTGCTGCCTCGAGATGCTCGAGCACGTGCCGGATCCCGGCGCGGTGGTTGCCGCGTGCGCCACCCTCGCACGGCCGGGCGGGTCGCTCTATTTTTCCACCATCAACCGCAACCCGAAGGCCTTCCTGTTCGCCATCGTCGGCGCCGAGCACATCCTCCGGCTGCTGCCGGCGGGAACCCATGAATACGACAAGTTCATCAAGCCCTCGGAGCTCGCCGGCTGGGTGCGCGACGCCGGTCTCGTGCTTCGCGAGATGACCGGGCTGACCTACAACCCGCTGACGAAGCGCTACCGCCTCGACGAAAAGGATGTCTCCGTAAACTACCTGCTGCGCGCCGAGAAACCGGCGTGACCCACCCCGGCCCGCGCCTCGCCGCCGTCTTCTTCGACCTCGACGGCACCCTGGCCGACACCGCCGGCGACTTCATCCCGGTGGTGCAGACGCTGCGCGCCGAGGCCGGCCTGGGCCCCCTGCCGCCGGAACGGATCCGCGCCAGCGTGTCCAATGGCGCCCGCGGCCTGGTAACCCTGGCCCTCGGCCTCGCCGAGGGCCAGGACGACTTCGAGCACTGGCGCCAGCGGCTGCTGACCCTCTACGGCGGCATCCTCGGCACCCACAGCACCCTGTTCCCGGGCCTGCGCGAACTCATCGCGCGCCTCGGCGACGCGGGTATCGCGTGGGGCGTCGCCACGAACAAGCCCCGGCTGTACACGGCGCCGCTGCTCGAGCGCCTCGCCATCGAGCCACCGCCGGCGAGCGTCGTCTGCCCGGAGGACGTGAGCGAGCGCAAGCCGCATCCGGAGAGCCTGGAGCGCAATTGCCTGGAAGCGGGCTGCACGCCCGGGCGGGCCGTCTACGTGGGCGACCACGTCCGCGATATCGAGGCCGGGCGCCGCGCCGGCGTTTACACCATCGCCGCCGCCTGGGGCTATATCGAACCCGGCGACGACCCCGCCGGCTGGGGTGCCGACGCGCTGGTCGCGGACAGCGAGGCCCTCGCTGCGGCGCTGCTGCAGCACCACGGGACCACAGCGTCGAGCACGGAAGGCACGACAGACACGGAAGGCAAGCAGGAGACCTGCCCATGAGCACCGCAACGATCCCGGCCGGCTACAAGGCCGCCCCGGACCTCCTGGCCGGGCGCACGGTCCTGGTGACCGGGGCCGGGGACGGCATCGGCCGCGCGGCCGCCCTCGCCTACGCGGCGCACGGGGCCACGGTGATCCTCCTCGGGCGCACGGTGGAAAAGCTGGAAGCCGTGTACGACGCCATCGAGGCAGCCGGCGGCGCCCAGCCGGCGATCTTTCCCATGGACCTCGCCAGCGCCCCGGAGAGCGACTATGCCGGCCTCGCCGGCGCCGTCGGCGAGACCTTCGGCCGGCTCGACGGCCTGCTGCACAATGCCAGTGTCCTCGGCGAGCGCCGGCCCATCGAGAACACGACCTGGAACAGCTGGGAGCAGGTGATGCAGGTGAACGTGAACGCGGGCTTCCTGCTCACCCGGGCCATGCTGCCGCTGCTGCGGGGAGCGCCGACGGCGAGCCTCGTGTTCACGTCATCGGGCGTGGGACGGAAGGGCCGCGCCTACTGGGGCGCCTACGCGGTGTCGAAGTTCGCGACGGAGGGCCTCATGCAGGTGCTCGCGGACGAACTGGAGAACACCAGTGCCGTGCGCGTGAACAGCCTGAACCCGGGAGCCACCAACACGGCGATGCGCCGGGCGGCCTACCCCGGCGAGGAGCCGACGACGAACCCGCCGCCAGACGCGATCATGCCGGCCTACCTGTACCTGATGGGAGACGACAGCCTGGGCGTGCATGGCCGGGCCCTGGATGCGCAGTAGCGGGTGCAAGGGCCGGTAAAGGGGGCGCGCGGGCGCCCGGCAGCTATTTCGGCGCCTTGCGGCCGCTATCCTTGTCCTTGCCGCCGCGCTTCCTGAGCGCACCCTTGCCGAACTTCCCTGCCTTCTCGCCGCGCGGGTCGCGTCCCTTCTTGCGCAGCTGCCGCTCCTGGGCCTTGCGATCTTCAGCGGTGACGGACTCCACGGGTTTCGGGTCGAGCTTCGCCATGCGGTAGAGGGCCTTCACCTCTTTCTCGGACATCTCCGTCCACTGCCCCTTCTTCACCCGTGACGGGATGAAGACCTCGCCATAGCGCACGCGCTTCAGCCGCGACACCGTCAGACCCTGCGATTCCCACAGGCGGCGCACCTCGCGGTTGCGGCCCTCCATGATCACGACGTAGTACCAGTGGTTGACGCCGTCACTGTCGTTGCCGCCGGGCTGGATATCGGTGAAACGCGCGACGCCGTCCTCGAGCATCACCCCCTCGAGCATCCGTTCGAGGGCCTCGGGCGTTGCCTCGCCGAGCACACGCACGGCGTATTCCCGGTCGATATTCGCCGAGGGGTGCATGAGGGCGTTGGCGAGCTCGCCGTCGGTGGTGAACAGGAGCAGCCCGGAGGTGTTGTAGTCGAGGCGGCCGATGGAGATCCACCGCCCCTGCTTGAGCTTCGGCAGGCTCTCGAACACGGTGCGCCGGCCTTCCGGATCCTTGCGGGAGCAGACCTCGCCGGTGGGCTTGTTGTAGAGCAGGCAGCGCACGCCGCCGCTGACGGCCGCCTGCAGGGGCCGACCGTCCACCGCCAGGCGGTTGCGGGGATGGACCCGGTCGCCGAGGCGGGCCGTGCGCTCGTCGATGGTGACCCGGCCCTGTTCGATCCAGCGCTCCATCTCGCGCCGGGAACCGAGACCGGTGCGGGCGAGCACCTTCTGCAGTTTCTCGCCGCTCTTGCCCTTGTCCTTGTCCTTTCCCTTGTCGTCAGCCATCGGCCCGCTGCGCGCCCGCGGCGTCCTCGCTGCTGTCGTGGTCTGCCTCGCTGCTGTCCTCCGCGTCACTGCTGTCGTCGCCGGTAGTGCCGTCGCCACTTTCGGCGCCGCGCTCGGCGCCGGCGTCCCCGCTCTCGGTCGCTTCCTCTCCGGCGCCGCCTTCGGGCACGACGCCCGCCGCCTCGTGCTCCGCGCTGGCACCGCCCTCTTCGGCAGCTGCCTCGCCGGCCTCGCTCTCTTCCGCATCGCCGGCCGCATCGTTCGCCGCGCTCTCGAGGGGCTCGCTGAAGCCGAGTTCGGCATTCAGGGTCTCCAGGTCGCGGATCTCCGCCAGGGCGGGGAGCTGGTCGAGGCTCTTCAGGTTGAAGTAGTCGAGGAACTGGCGCGTGGTGGCGTACATGGCCGGGCGCCCGGGCACGTCGCGGTGGCCGACCACGCGGATCCACTCGCGCTCGTGCAGGGTCTTGATGATATTGGAACTCACGGCCACGCCGCGGATCTCCTCGATTTCGCCGCGGGTGATGGGCTGCCGGTAGGCGATGAGAGCGAGGGTCTCGAGCAGCGCGCGGGAGTACTTCGGCGGGCGCTCGTGCCAGAGCCGGGCGACCCAGGGGCCCAGGTTCTGCCGCACCTGGAAGCGGAAGCCGCTGGCGACCTCCCGGAGCTCGAAACCCCGGTCCTCGCAGCGCGCGGCGACGTCTTCCAGCGCGGCGCGGATGTCTTCCTTCGGCGGGCGCTCCGCCTCCTCGAACAGCTCGGCGAGCTGCGCCACCGTGAGCGGCTTGCCCGCGGCGAGCAGCGCGCCCTCGATGATCTGTACCAGGCCCGTCTCCGCCACTACTCGGCCCTCGCCTTGACGTGAATCGGGGCAAAGGGCTCGCTCTGGACGATTTCCACCAGCGACTCCTTGATCAGTTCCATGACCGCGAGGAAGGTGACCACGACGCCCAGGCGGCCCTCCTTCGGATCAAACAGGGTGACGAAGGGCACGAACTGCCGCCCGGCGAGAGCCTCGAGCACCTCCGACATGCGCTCCCGCGTCGACAGCGCCTCGCGCTGGATCTGGTGGTGCTCATACATGTCGGCGCGGCGCAGCACCTCCGACAGCGCCACGAGCAGCTCGCGCATGTCGACGTCCGGGTCCGGCCGGGCGCGGTTCAGGTCCGGCGGCTCGGCGCTGGCGACAAAGGTATCGCGCTCGTTGCGCGGCAGTTCCTCGATGTCCTCGGCGGCCTTCTTGAAGCGCTCGTACTCCTGCAGCCGGCGGATCAGCTGGGCACGCGGGTCCTCTTCGTCCTCGTCGATATCCACGGAGCGCGGCAGCAGCATGCGCGACTTGATCTCGGCGAGGACGGCGGCCATGAGCAGGTATTCGGCGGCGAGCTCGAACTGCATGGCATCCATGAGTTCGACGTACTCCATGTACTGCTCGGTGATCTGCGAGACGTCGATGTCGAGAATGTCGAGGTTCTGCCGGCGGATCAGGTAGAGAAGCAGGTCCAGGGGGCCTTCGAAGGCCTCGAGGATCACTTCCAGCGCCCGCGGGGGGATGTACAGGTCCTTCGGCAGTTCCGTCACCGCCTTGCCCATGACGATGGCGAAGGGCATCTCGCCCTGCTCCGGGGTAGCCGTGGGCGGGGCCAGCGGGCGAGCGGCCTCGCCGGCGCTGCTGCGTTCTTCGGAAGTGCTCACGCGCGGTCCTTTATCGCTTTCGCGCGAGTATACCTGACGGAGGCTGGCGGCGGGACACTAGACCTCGAAGGGCGCCACGTCGCCCTTGCCCATCCGCAGCACCAGCGGCAGGTCGTCGGCGAGGTCGATCACCGAGGTGGGCTCCATGCCGCAGTAGCCACCGTCGATGACGAGGTCGACGTCGTGCTCCAGCGTATCGCGGATCTCGTAGGGGTCGATGAGCGGCAGCTCATCCCCGGGGAGGATCAGGGTCACGCTCATGAGCGGTTCGCCGAGATCCGCGAGCAGCGCCTGCGCGATGTTGTTCTCCGGCACGCGCAGGCCCACGGTCCTGCGCTTGGCGTGCATGAGGCGCCGGGGCACCTCGGAGGTGGCCTTGAGGATGAACGTGTAGGGCCGGGGCGTGTTGTTGCGCAGGAGCCGGTACTGGGTGTTGTCCACCCGGGCGTAGGTCGCCAGCTCGGAGAGGTCGCGGCAGACCAGGGTGAAGTTGTGATCGGCCTCGAGGCGGCGGATGCGGCGGATCCGGTCCAGCGCCGCCTTGTCGCCGATCTGGCAGCCGAGCGCGTAGGCCGAATCCGTCGGGTACACGATAACGCCGCCGGCACGGATGATGTCCACCGCCTGGCGCACCAGGCGGGCCTGGGGGTTGTCCGGGTGGACCTGGAAGAACTGGCTCACGGTGCTGTCGCCTCCCTGGATGCTGCCCGCGCGCCGGCCCGGGCCGCCAGCCGGGTCCAGACGTTGGGCCGGTCGGCGAAGGGCGCCGATGCTACACCAAGACGCGGCCCGTGCGGGGTATCGGCGTGAAAATCGCTGCCGACGGAGACGGCGAGGTCGAAATCCGCGGCCAGCTGCGAAAGGGCCGTGGCCTGCCCCGGCGCCTGGCGCCCGCTCACGACCTCCAGCGCGGCGCCGCCGGCGGCGGCGAAGTCGGTCACCAGCCGGCGCAGCTTCATGCGGGTGAACTTGTAGTGCAGCGGATGGGCGAGCACGGCGATGCCCCCGGCAGCCGTGACCCAGCCCGTGACCTCGGCAAGCCCCGGCCAGAAAGCCTTCACGTCCCCGGGCTTGTTGCGCCCAAGATAGCGCTTGAACGCGGTGGCCTCGTCGGGCAGGTGCCCCGCCTCGACCAGCCAGCGCGCGAAATGCGGCCGGCCGAGCTGGCTGTCGCCGGCGATCGCCCGCGCCCCGGCGAGGGCACCGGGGAAGCCACGGCTCGCCAGCCGCCCGGCGATGGTCTCCGCGCGCTGCTGGCGGGCGCCGTCGAGGGTGGCGAGGCCCGCCGCCAGGGTCGGGTCATCGATGCGAACGCCGAGGCCCACCACGTGGATCGTCGCGCCGCTCCACTGGCAGGACAGCTCCACCCCGGGGTGCAGCACCAGGCCTTCGGCCAGCGGCGCAGCGGCCCGGTAGCCGGCGAGCGTGTCGTGGTCGGTAATGGCCAGCTCGGCGATGCCCGCGGCGCGGGCGCGCTCGAGCAGCGCCGCGGGAGCCAGGGCGCCGTCGGAGGCGCTGCTGTGGGTGTGGAAGTCGACCAGCACAGTTCGCTACCATTAACCTCTTGACTGCCCCGTTGCCCGAAGCCGGGCGCCCACCGCCGCGGCTGGCCGGCGAGCTTAGCACGGAAGGAACCCCCCACCCCATGCGGCAACTGCTCGAATTCATTCCCATTGCGCTGTTCTTCATCGTCTACCAGCTCGACGGCGAGACGGTGTCCCTCGGCGGCTGGGCCTACACCGTGGACGGCATCTTCACCGCCACCGCCGTGCTCATCGTGGCTACGGCGCTGCAGTTCCTCATCGGCTCGCTGCTCGCCCGCCACGTGGAGAAGCGGGCGCTGTGGACCTTCGTGGCCGTGCTGGTCTTCGGCGGGGCGACCCTGCTCCTGCGCGACGAGACCTTCATCCAGTGGAAACCGACGATTTTCAACTGGGCCCTCGCCCTCGCCTTTATCCTGTTCCGCTACGTCGGCGAGCGCACCCTCATGGAACGCACCCTGGGCACGCAGCTGCACCTGCCGCGGGCTGTCTGGCTGCGCCTGAATGCCGTCTGGGTGGGCAACTTCCTCATCGTCGGCGCGCTCAACCTGTATGTCGCCTACAGCTACAGTGAAGCGACCTGGGTGAGCTACAAGCTCTACTCGGCCATCGGCTTCACGCTGCTGCTGACGGTGCTGACCGCGCTGCTCATCAGCCCGCACCTGAAGGATGACGACGAGGGCCCGGAGGCCCGCGTTGCCGGCGACGACGCCTGACCGGGAGGAGACCGCACCGTGTACTACGCCATCATCGCCGAGGACGCGCCCGAGTCGCTGGCGGTGCGCCGCGCGGCGCGCCCCGCCCACCTGAAGCGTATCCAGGCGCTGGTCGACGCCGGCCGGGTGCTCCTCGCCGGGCCTCACCCGGCCCTAGATACCCGCGAACCCGGCGAGGCCGGCTTCAGCGGCAGCCTCATCGTTGCCGAGTTCGACAGCCTGGCGGACGCCGAGGCCTGGGCCGCCGGCGACCCCTACACGGAAGCCGGCGTTTTCGCCGCCGTGACCGTCAAGCCTTTCCTGCCCGTGCTGCCCTGAGGGCGGCCCATGCTATGCTCTGCTGGCGCGATCGACTGCCAGGCCCCGCCGCCCCAGCCCGCGACCAGCCTGCCGCCTGCCCGATCGCAAGACCCTGATGCACCGCCAACTGATGCACCGCCAAATGATGTACCGCCAAGAGGAGACCGTTTCGTGAACGCGCTGGCCCGCCTGCTCTCCACCCTCGCCTGCGCCGCCTGCCTCGCAGGTAGCGGGGTCGCCACTGCCCAGGACACCGCCTGGGTCGGCGACGAGGTCTTCATCGTGCTGCACGCCGGCCCGGGGACCAACTACCGCTGGGTCGCCAAGCTGAACCCGGGCGCGGCCCTGGAACCGAAGGGCACCGCCGAGGATGGCGCCTGGACCGAGGTCACTACCGACCGCGGTAGCGAGGGCTGGGTGCGCAGCGAGTTTCTCACCCGCCAGCCGCCGGCCCAGGTGCGACTGCCCGCCGCCGAGGCACGGGCCGAACGCCTCGAGACCCGCGTGAGAGAGCTCGAGGACAACCTCGCGACCGTGCGGGCCGCCGAAGCCGATACCAGCGGCAACCTCGCGGAGACCGAGGCCCGCCTCGCCGAGACCAGCGAGGAGCTCGCGCATATCAGGCAGGTGTCCGGGCGCGCCCTCGCCCTGGACGAGGAGAACCGGCAGCTCAACGAGACCGTCGAGACCTTGCGCTCCGAGGTGGACGTGCTGAAGGCGGACAACCAGCGGCTCAAGGACAAGCTGCAGAGCAACGCCTTCCTCGACGGCGCGCTTGCCGTGCTCCTCGGCGTCATCATCACGCTCGTGGTGCCGCGCCTCTGGCCGCGCCGGCGCAGCAGCTCCAGCTGGGCCTGAGCAAGCCCTGTTGCCTGAACCCATCGCCAGCCAGATCACTGTACCCGGGAGCGCCAGCATGAAACGACTTCTTCACCACCTGGCCCTGCCGCTGCTCGCCGCCGTCCTCGCCCTGCCGGCGGCAGCAGCAGCAGCTGCGGAAAGCAGCCTGCCCAACCCGCAGGTGGTCATCGAGACGACCCAGGGCAACATCACCGTGCGGCTGTTCCGCGACAAGGCACCGGCCACCGTGGAGAACTTCCTGCAGTACGTGGAAGACGGTTTCTACGACGGCACGATCTTCCACCGGGTCATCCCCAACTTCATGATCCAGGGTGGCGGCTTCACGCCGGACATGACGGAAAAGCCGACCCGGGAACCCATCCCCAACGAGTCCCGCAACCGGCTCCACAACGTGCGCGGCACCCTCGCCATGGCGCGCACCTCGGACCCGGACTCGGCCACGGCGCAGTTCTTCATCAACCAGCGCACCAACCTGCGCCTCGACTGGATGCCGGGGCAGCCCGGCTACACGGTCTTCGGCGAAGTGACCGACGGCATGAACGTGGTCGATTTCATTGCCACCGCGCCGGTGCAGCAGGTGGGCGGCCACGCGGACGTGCCCGTGGAGCCCATCATCATCAAGACGATCCGCAGGAAGTCCCTCCTGTGACTGCGCTCAGCGTCAACCTCAACAAGATCGCGCTGATCCGCAATTCGCGCGACACACGCTCGCCGGACGTGCCGAGCCACGCGCAGCTCTGCATCGACGCCGGCGCCGACGGCATTACCGTGCACCCGCGGCCGGACCAGCGCCACATCCGCGCCAGCGACTGCCGCGAACTGGCTGCCATGCTGACGGTGGAGTTCAACATCGAGGGCAACCCCTTCGCCGGCCCCCGGCGCAGCGAGCGCGCCGGCGTAGACGACTACCCGGGCTTTCTGCCCCTGGTCCGCGAGACGCGGCCGGCGCAGTGCACCCTGGTACCGGACGGCGATGCGCAGCTCACCTCGGATCATGGCTTCGACCTGCGCAGGGACGGCGAACGGCTGGCGCCGCTGGTCGAGGAACTGAAGGGTCTCGGCATCCGTGTGAGCCTGTTCATGGACCCGGAACCGTCACAGATGGCGCTCGCAGCCGAGGTCGGTGCCGACCGGATCGAGCTTTACACGGAGCGCTATGCACACGCCTATGCCACCGGCGAGGACGTCGACGCGGTGCTCGACCGCTTTTACGAGGCTGCGCAGGCAGCCCGGGACGCGGGCCTGGGCGTGAACGCCGGTCACGATCTCAACCTCGAGAACCTGCCGGCCTTCTGCGCGGCGATTCCCGGGCTCCTCGAGGTCTCCATCGGCCACGCGCTCACCGTCGACGCGCTGCGCCTCGGCCTCGCAGAGACGATCCGCGCCTACCAGCGCGCCCTCGGCAAGGCCTGACCCCTCAGGCAAGCTCCCCGGCCGCGTAGAGACTTACCCGGCGAAAGGCCGGGGATTCGTCGAGGTCCGGCCAGGTGCTGGCTTCCCACTCTCCCAGGCGCCGGAAGGCCCCGTGGCGGAAGTCCCGCACCCGCGAGTCGCCGAGGAGCGCGGCCGGCGCCCGTGCACAGAGCCGGTCCAGCCAGGCGAGGTTGGCCCGGTCGTAGAGGACATCAGCCGCCGTCACCAGGTCCACCGGGCCCTCCACCGCCGCGAAGTCGCCGGCGAGCACGAGGGATACGCCGTTGAGCGCCGCATTCTCTTCGCAGGCCGCGAGCGCATCCGGGTCCAGGTCGCAGGCCACTACCTCCCGCGCGCCGGCGCGCGCCGCGGCGATGGCCACCACGCCGGAGCCGGCGCCGAAGTCCAGCACACGCCGCCCGGCGACCCACTGCGGGTTGGCGAGAATGCGGCTCGCCAGCACCTGCCCCGCGGCCCAGCAGAAGACCCAGTAGAGCGGCGTGTCCATGAGTGCCT
Source organism: Pseudohaliea sp. (assembly GCF_054552115.1). Lineage (NCBI taxonomy): Bacteria > Pseudomonadati > Pseudomonadota > Gammaproteobacteria > Cellvibrionales > Halieaceae > Pseudohaliea > Pseudohaliea sp. The sequence goes on from NZ_JBTOLW010000036.1 coordinate 21,875, forward strand.
GCACCGCGTCGCCATCGAGCTCCCACTGGGGGTAATCGGCGTTCAGCAGGTAGAGCGACAGGCCGCCCGCGCCGGGCAGCGCGGTCACCTCGATGCGGGCGCCGGCGAGTGCCGGCGGCAGGCGGGCAGTGAGAGCCGGGTTGCGCTGTCGTTCCATCGCGGCATCATAGCGCCTCGTTTTCCGCCGGACAGCCGCCGTGGCCACCCCCTACCTCGTACCGCACAGCCAGGAGCCGATCGCCATCCTGCACCGGGACGGGCACCTCCTGCTCGTGCGCAAGCCGGACCTGCTCCTCTCCGTACCCGGCAAGCACCCGCTGAACAAGGACTGCCTCGTCACCCGGCTGCAGGCGGACTATCCCGGCGCCCGCATCGTGCACCGGCTGGACCTCGACACCTCCGGGATCATGGTGCTCGCGCTCACCCGGCGCGCCGAGTCGGGGCTCGGCCGGCTGTTCCAGGAGCGGCGCGTGGAGAAGGACTACGTGGCGGTGGTCGACGGCCGGGTGGCGGACGACGCCGGCGAGATCGATCTGCCGCTCGCCCCGGACTGGAAGCGCCGGCCGCGGCAGAAGGTCTGCACGGAAACGGGTCGCAGCGCCCTCACCCGCTACCGGGTCCTGGCGCGTGGCGACGACCGCACCCGGCTGCTGCTCACGCCGGTGACCGGGCGGTCACACCAGTTGCGCCTGCACCTGGCGGCGATCGGCCACCCGATTCTCGGCTGTGATCTCTACGCGCCCGCGGCCGCGCGGGCGAGGGCGCCGCGGCTGCTGCTGCACGCGAGCCGCCTCGCCTTCCCGCACCCGGTCAGTGGCGCCCGGCTCGAGCGGCACTGCCCGCCGCCATTCTGAGGACAGGCGATGTCGGGGCAGGGCGCCCCTTCCACGGCGGGCATCCCCCGACACGCAGCCTAGCGGGCATCCTCCCGCGGGAGGTAGGAACACCAGTCGCTCCAGCTGCCGGCGTAGAGCTGTGCGTCACTGCGGCCAAGGCGGACCAGGGTAAAGAGGTTGATGCAGGCGGAGACGCCCGAGCCGCAGTAGCCCACCAGCTGCTCCGCCCCGAGCAGTTCCCCCCAGTGGGCGGCGAGGGCCTCGTCGCTCAGCAGACGGCCACCGGCGTCAGTAACGGCCCCCCAGAAACGGTTCTCCGAGCCGGGGATGTGCCCGGCGACCGGGTCCATGGTCTCGTTCTCGCCGCGGTAGCGATCGGCGGACCGCGCATCCACCAGCGTCGCGCCCGCGGCCTGCGCGCTGCGCACGTCCTCGATGCTGAGCCGGCCGGCATAGTCGCCCACGACCGGTACCGGGCAGGGCGCCAATGCCACCTCGCCGGCCTCCGGCTCGCCCCCGGCCGCGAGCCAGCCGCTGTAGCCGCCGTTGAGGAGGGCCGGCGGCCGGTAGCCCAGGGCGCGCATCATCCACCACAGGCGGCCGGCGAAGGCGAAGCCGCTGTCATCGTAGGCAATCACCGGTGTCGCGAGATCGATGCCGCAGCGGGCCAGGGTGGCCGCGAAGGTCGCCGGCGCCGGCAGCGGATGGCGTCCGCCGTGTTCGCCCCGGGGCGCGGAAAGGTCGCGGTCGAGGTCGAGGTGGCAGGCGCCCGGGAGGTGCCCGGCCAGCCAGCCTTCGCGGCCGGCCGCGGGACGGGCGAGATCGAAACGGCAGTCGACCAGCACCGCGTCGCTGTCCGTGAGCTGCGCCGGCTCGACGAGGGGTGCCTGCCCCCTGCCCTTCTGCGTTGCTGGCACTGCTGCCCCCCGCGCCACCGCTGGGCGCTTCCCGGAAAGTTGACTAGAATTCTGCCACAGCAAGAGGAGAAAGCGTGGTCAGCAGCGAGCGCTCAACGTCCGGCCTGCGTATCATCGCGCGGCCCAACCATTCGTCGTCCTGGCAGGCCAACCAGCTCGTGCTGCTGGCCCTCGCGGTGCCGTCGGTGGGCGTCGGGGTCATCCTGGCCATCTACGGCGCCTGGCTTGTGCTTCCCTTCGCCGGCCTGGAGCTGTCCGCCCTCGGCTGGGCGCTCTACCACGTGAACCGGAAGCTCCAGTTCCGGCAGGTGATCACCGTGAGCGAGCAGGACGTGTGCATCGACGAAGGGCGCACCGGGCCGGTGCGCTCCTGGCGGCTGGCCCGGCAGGGCACGGCGCTCGCCGTCACCCCGGAGCAGCACCCGTGGGAGGGGCCCCGGCTCGCCGTCTACAGCCCGGATCACCGGGTACCGGTGGGCGATTTCCTCAACCGGGATGACGCGCTATCGCTGCTCGGATTGTTGCGCGGTGAGATACGTGTCGGCACGCAGGGGCCACAGGCCGAGCGCCGGCTCTGAGGAGCGCCTCAGCCGCCGATATTGCTACCGCCATCGTTGGCCATCTTGCCGCGACGCTGCCACTCCCGGGTGGTGTTGGAACCCCCTTCCTGCATAGCGCGGCGCTTGGCCTCCCACTGCTCTTCCGTCATGCAGATTTTCTCGGTGAAGCGCGTCCCGGTGGTCTTGATCCGCTCGCAGATCAGCTCGGGCTTTTCGCCGCTCGCGGCGACCTGGTTGCCTGCGGCGGCCGCGTCAGCATCGGCGGTCGAATTGCTCGCGCAGCCACTGACTGCTGCGACGCAAGCCGCAACCAGGAAAATGAAATGACGCATGGCCCAGCGGCCTCCATTGTAGTCGTCTCGCCCGGCAGTCTGACAGATCATGGGGCGCGGGGACACCCCACCGTTCCCCGGGGCGTCCGGCCGCCGTATACTAGCCCGTTTCCCTTTCCGCCGGATTGCCGGCACGACTCACGCCGCATGAGCGAGGGCCCATGAGCAACAAGGTCGGCTTTATCAGCCTCGGCTGCCCCAAGGCGCTGGTGGACTCGGAGCGCATCCTCACCCAGCTGAAGCTGGACGGCTATGACATCGTGCCGACCTACGAGGACGCGGACGTCGTCGTGGTCAACACCTGCGGCTTCATCGACAGCGCCAAGCAGGAGTCGCTGGACGCCATCAGCGAGGCCGTGGCGGAAAACGGCCGGGTCATCGTCACCGGCTGCATGGGCCGCGGCGAAGATGCCGAGCGTATCCGCGAGGCCAACCCCTCGGTGCTCTCGGTGACCGGCCCCGCGGCCTACGAAGAGGTGGTGGGCGCCGTGCACGAGTTTGTGCCGCCGGCTGCCGAGCGGGACCCCTTCGTCGATCTCGTTCCCGGCACCGGGCTGCGCCTGACGCCCAGACACTACGCCTACCTGAAGATCTCCGAAGGCTGCAATCACCGCTGCCGCTTCTGCATCATCCCGTCGATGCGCGGCGACCTGGTCAGCCGGCCCATCGGCGATGTCATGGCGGAGGCCGAGGGCCTCGTGCGCAGCGGCGCCCGGGAGCTGCTGGTGATCTCCCAGGATACGAGCGCCTACGGTATCGACCTCAAGTACCGCACGGGCTTCTGGGAGGGCCGGCCGCTGAAGAGCAACCTGCACTCGCTGTGCACGGCGCTCGGCGAACTGGGCGTGTGGGTACGGCTGCACTACGTCTACCCCTACCCCCATGTGGACGACATCATTCCACTGATGGCGGAGGGGCGTATCCTTCCCTACCTCGATATCCCCTTCCAGCACGGCAGCCCCGCGGTGCTAAAGCGCATGCGCCGCCCCGCGGCCACCGAGAAAGTACTCGACCGCATCGCGCGCTGGCGCAGAGACGTCCCGGAGCTGACGCTGCGCAGCACCTTCATCGTCGGCTTCCCCGGCGAGACCGAGGCGGAATTCGAGGAACTCCTGGCCTTCCTGCGCGAGGCGCGCCTCGACCGCGTCGGCTGCTTCCAGTATTCACCGGTCGCCGGTGCCGCCGCCAACGACCTGCCGGACCCGGTACCGGAGGCGGTGAAGGAAGAGCGCTGGGCCCGCTTCATGGAAGTGCAGCAGGGAATCAGCGAGGCGAAGCAGCAGGCGAAGGTCGGCCAGTGGATCGAGGTCCTCATTGACGAGGTGGACGAGCGAGGCGCCGTGGGCCGCTCCCGGGGCGATGCGCCGGAAATCGACGGCCGGGTGTTCCTGGACGGCGTCACGGACCTCTCCCCCGGCGACCTCGTGGAGGCCCGGGTCACCGCGGCCGACGCCTACGACCTCCGGGTCGGCTAGGATAGCGCGCGGCACACGCAAGAACGCCCCGTGAACCTCCTGCTCTTTGACCCATCCGAACGCGAAGGCGACGAGCGGGTACGTATTCGCGGGCACCGTGCCCGGCACCTGCGCGAGGTGTTCGCGGCCTCCCCCGGCCACGTGCTGCCCGTCGGTGAGATCGGCGGCCGCCTGGGCACGGGAACGGTGCTCCAGGTCGACGGGGACGATGCCCTCCTCGCGGTGACCCTCGAGCGGGACCCGCCGCCGCGCCTGCCGCTGGTGCTCGTGCTCGCCCTGCCCCGGCCGAAGATGCTCAGGCGGCTGCTGCGCGCGGTGGCCGAGTTCGGCGTCAGCGACCTGGTGCTGATTAACAGTGAGCGCGTCGAGAAGAGCTTCTGGCAGTCCGACCTGCTCGGCGGTGCCATGCTGCGCGACTACTGCCTCGCCGGTGCAGCCCAGGCCCGTGACACCCGGCTGCCGGCCATCGCCCTGCGCCGCCGTTTCCGTCCCTTCGCCGAAGACGAGCTCCCGGCGCTCTGCGCCGGTCGGCGGGCCCTGCTCGCCCACCCCGGGGCAACTCTCCCCTGCCCCGCCTCGCCGGCCGGGCCCCTGCTCCTCGCCATCGGCCCCGAGGCCGGTTTCAATACCTTCGAGGCGGGCCTCCTGGCGGCGGCGGGCTGTACGCCCGTTTCCCTGGGCCCGCGCACCCTGCGCGTGGAAACGGCGCTGGTCGCGGGGCTCGGCCGCCTGGGCGCCCCCGGGGCCCTCGCCTGATTGCGATCAACCGTTGACCGGTATCAAGGATTCTGCCCCGCCGGGGCAGTAACGTCAGTGGCAACGACCAGCCGTGAAAGGCCCTCAGGACAGGATCCTCAGGAAAGGCCCTCAGGAAAAGCTGTCAGGAAAGGCAACTCAATGATAATGATCAGACGGGAAATGGAATCGAGATGCTGAGTGTTGCAGAGATAATGACCCGCGAGCCCTACACCCTGGGGCCCGATGACACACTGGCGGACGCGCGCGGCCTGATGAACGCGCACCACATCCGCCATATACCGGTAGTGAGCACCGAGGGCACGATCATCGGCCTCGTTTCGCACCGCGATGTCTTGGCCGCGAGCGACTCGACGCTGGAAAGCCACCACGAGGACCAAGCGGCCGTGCCGCTGTCGGCGGTCATGAGCTCGCCGGTGCAGACGGTGAATGAGCAGGCCAGCCTGCGCGGCGCTGCGCTGCACCTGCAGAAGCACCGCATGGGCTGCCTGCCGGTGACGCGCGACGGCGCCCTCGTCGGCATCATCACCGACTCGGACTTCGTCGCCATCGCCATCCACCTGATGGAGCAGCTGGAGTTGGTAGAACCCGAGGAAAGCCTCGCGGACGCGGAAGAGGACTTCTAGCCCCGCACAGGCGCCCGGCTCACCCGGCGACGCCGAGCCCCGCCGGACAGCTCACCCCGGTACCGCCGAGACCGCAGTAGCCACCGGGGTTTTTCGCCAGGTACTGCTGGTGGTACTCCTCCGCGTAGTAGAAAGGGCCCGCCGGGGTAATCTCCGTGGTGATCTCGCCGTGTCCCGCCGCGGCGAGCGCAGCCTGGTACTGATCCCGGGAAGCCTCCGCGGCCCGCTGCTGCGCCGTAGCTGCCGTGTAGATCGCCGAGCGGTACTGGGTGCCGATATCGTTGCCCTGGCGCATGCCCTGGGTCGGGTCGTGCCCCTCCCAGAAGAGTTTCAGCACTGCGTCGAAGGACAGCACGGCGGGGTCGAAGACAACCAGTACCACCTCGCTGTGGCCGGTCTTGCCCGAGCAGACCTCGCGATAGGTCGGGTTCGGCGTGTGCCCACCGGCGTAGCCCACGGCGGTGCTATACACGCCCGGCTGCTCCCAGAAGCGCCGCTCGGCGCCCCAGAAACAGCCCATGCCCAGCACCACCTGCTCAAGGGGCGCCGGGAAGGGGCCCTGCAGCGGCGTCGCAAGAACCGCGTGGCGCTCGGGGACCGCCAGGGGCTCGGCGCGCCCGGGAAGGGCCTCCTCGGCCGCGGGCAGGGCATGCTTCTGGCGGATGGAAAACAGGCTGGCCATGGGGTAACTCCTCCGTGCGATCCTCGCAGGTCGTTCGCGGTTGCTGTGCCGGCAGCGTGGCCGGCGCTCCGAGAGCGCAAGTGTAGCGCGCTTGCGTCCGCCTTGGAGCCACCGAGCCCCGGCGCTAAGATCACCCCATGAGCCGTCCCCCTGCCAAAACCGCCAGCCGCGGCGAGATCGCCCGCTTCCTCGACAAGCGGCGCAACCTCCAGGCGTTCGCCGAGCGCAGCCCGCGGCTGCTCTTTGCCGTGGACGCCACCGCCAGCCGGCAGCCCACCTGGGACCTCGCCTGCCAGCTGCAGGGGGAAATGTTCCTGGCAACGGAGCGCCTCGCGAGCCTGTCGGTGCAGCTCTGCTACTACCGCGGCCTCGGCGAATTCGAAGCGACGCCCTGGACCGGCAGCGCCGGCGCCCTCGCCCGCGCGATGAGCCGCGTGCAGTGCGCGGCAGGGCAGACGCAGCTCACCCGCGTGCTGCGCCACGCGCTCGCGGAGCACGCCCGCCGGCCCGTGCGCGCGCTGGTCTTCATCGGGGATGCCATGGAGGAGAGCGCCGGCAGTCTCGCCGGGCTCGCCGGGGAGTGCGGCCTGAAGCGTCTGCCGCTGTTCCTCTTCCAGGAGGGCGGGCAGCCCGCCGTGACCGCCTGCTTCGAGCAGCTCGCCCGCCTCAGCGGCGGCGCCCGCCTGGACTTCGACCGCGCCAGCGCCGACCGGCTGGCCAGCCTCCTCGGCGCCGTGGCCCGCTACGCCGCCGGTGGCCGCGAGGCGCTCGAGAAGAGCACCACGGACGGTGCTAGACTCCTGCTCGAAAAGCTCCCTTCCTGAGGTCCCCGTGCCGAGAATCATCCTGCTCCTGGCCGTCCTTGCCACCGCCTGGCTGCTCTACCGGCGGGTCCAGGGGCTGCCCCCGCACAAGCGGCGCGGCGAGATGCTGCGCATCGCGGCGGGCATCGCGGTGGTGGCCGTGGTACTGCTGACCCTGGCCGGGAAGATGCACTGGGTCGGCGCCGCCCTCACCGGCCTGCTCGTGGCCGCGCGGCAGGCCCTGCCGGTGTTCTTGCGCCTGTTCCCCTTCCTCGCCCAGTGGCGGCAGCAGTCCGCCGGGGCACAGCCCGCCGGCGGCGGCCAGTCCACCGTAAAGACGCGGACCCTGGCCATGCACCTGGAGCACGACAGCGGCGCGCTTTCCGGCGAGGTGCTCGCCGGTCCCTGGCAGGACTGGCGCCTCGACGAGATGGACCGCTCGCAGCTCGGCGAGCTGCGCCGCTGGTGCGCGGCAGAGGACCCGGAGGCAGTGCAGCTGCTCGACAGCTACCTGGAGCAGCGCTTCCCCGGCGAGGCGCCCGGCGACGGCGGTGATGCGGAAGCGGAGGCCCGCGACTACGGCGGCATGACGCGCGGCGAGGCGCTGGCCGTTCTCGGTCTCGGCGAGGACGCGAGCCGGGAGGACATCGTTGCCGCCCACCGGCGCCTGATGCAGAAACTTCACCCGGACCGCGGCGGCAACGACTACCTGGCAGCGAAGATCAACGAGGCAAAGGACCTGCTGCTGCGCTAGCCCCGTCGCTGCGTTAGCATAGCGATCCAGCCAGCCGATACAGCCATCGAGAGGAGACAGGCGGGAGCCATGGAGCAGGAGGTCTACGTCATTCGCAACCAGCAGGGCGCCTACTGGAGCAAGGGCAAGGAGTGGGTCGACGGGCGCGACGCGCGGCAGGTCGCCCGCTACCGGCACCACGACGAGGCCGTGAACACCCTCGTCGAGCTGAGCGCGAAGAACGTCGACCTGCGCGGCCGCATCGAGGCCGCCCCGCTCGGTGAACGCGGTGAGCCGACCCTGGAGCCCGCCCCGGCGAGTGCTGCCTGAACCCCTTGAACCCCGGCCGGCAGCCCCAATCTAAGGCTGTCCAAGAGGTAAAGCTGTCCAACAGGCGTTAGCAGCCCTTCGGGAGGAAACCCGTCATGCCCCTGCGCATCCTGCTGTTCCTTGCCACCAACCTCGCCGTGCTGGTGCTGGTCGGTACGATCTTCAACCTGCTCGGCTTCCGGGGCATCCTCGCCGCCAACGGCGTCGACCTCAATCTGCAGGCCCTGCTCGTGTTCTGCGGGCTCTTCGGCATGGGCGGCGCGCTCATCTCGCTGCTGCTGTCGAAATGGATGGCGAAGCGCGCCACCGGCGCCTACGTGATCGAGCAGCCCCGCAACAACTCCGAGCAGTGGCTCGTGGCCACCGTGGGCGAACTGGCAAAGGACGCGGGCATCGCCATGCCCGAGGTCGCCATCTTCCCCTCGGAGCAGCCGAACGCGTTCGCCACCGGCTGGAACCGCAACGCCGCCCTGGTCGCGGTGAGCGCCGGCATGCTGCGCCACTTTCCCCAGGACGAGGTGCGCGCGGTCATGGCCCACGAGATCGGCCACGTCGCCAACGGCGACATGGTGACGCTGACGCTCATCCAGGGCGTGGTGAACACCTTCGTCATGTTCTTCGCCCGCATCATCGGCCACACGGTGGACCGGGTGGTGTTCAAGACCGAGCGCGGTTACGGTATCGGCTATTTCCTGGTCACGATCGTCGCCGAGATCGTGCTGGGCATCCTGGCGAGCATGATCGTCGCGCGTTTCTCGCGCTGGCGCGAGTACCGCGCCGATGCCGCCGGCGCCCGCCTCGCCGGCACGCCCGCCATGGTCGGCGCCCTCGAGCGGCTTCGCGCGGGACAGCCGAAGCAGGATGACCTGCCGGGAGAACTCACCGCCTTCGGCATCAGCGAGGGCTTCAAGGAGGGCATCATGCGACTGCTGGCCAGCCACCCGCCGCTCGAGGACCGCATCCGCGCCCTGCGGAGTGGCGCATGAGCACCGCACAGCCCGCTCAACCGGCCGCGCCGCTGCCCGCGCTCCTGCGCTGGCCGGGCTACCTGGCCTGGGCCTTCCTCACCCTGGTCGCCCTGGCCGTACTCACCGTGCGCGCCGGGCAGTGGCAGCAGGGCCTGCTGCTCTACGCCATCGCCTGCCTGGCCAGCCTCCTCGTGCTGGTGTGGTACGCGGTTGCCGTCCTTCTGCCGCGCAACGGCAGCCGCCGCGGGGCCATCGCCCTGCGCGCCCTGCCGGCGCTCCCCGGGGCCCTGCTGCTGGTGAGCGCCATGGCCGCCCGGGACGTGCCGCCGATCCACGACATCACCACTGACCGTGAGGATCCGCCCCGCTTCGAGGCGGTGCTCGAGGCCCGCGGCCCCGGGGCGAACAGCCTTGCGATCGATCCCGAGGTCCAGGCGCAGCAGGCAAAGGCCTACCCGGACCTGGACACGCTCTACAGCAACGCACCTTATGCAAAGACCTTTGCCCGCGCCGAGGCCATCGCCCGGGACCTGGGCTGGGAGATCCTGCGCAGCGACGCCAACGCCGGCTTCATCGAGGCAGTGGACACAACGGCCATCATGGGTTTCAAGGATGACGTGGTGATCCGGGTGCGCAGCGACGAGGGCGGCAGCCTGGTCGACCTGCGCTCGGCGTCCCGCGTCGGGGTGAGCGACCTCGGCGCCAACGCGGCCCGCATCCGCGCCTTTGCCGAGCGCTTCCGGGACGGTGCCTGAGGTGCCGGCGGCGATCCGGGCCCTCGCGCTGCTGTTCACTCTCCTCGCCGCTTCCGGCTGCGGCGCCGGCGAGGAGGTCGACTACCTGAGCTTCGCCACCGAGGACGAAGCCAACACCATGGAGATCTTCAACGCCGCCAGCCCGGCGGTGGTCTACGTGACCAGCACGACGCTGCGGCGCAACCTCCTTACGCTCAACGTGGAGGAGATTCCCCGGGGTTCCGGCACCGGCTTCGTCTGGGACGAAAGCGGCCTCGTGGTAACCAACTTCCACGTCATCGCCGGTGCCCAGCGCCTCTCGGTGACTCTCCAGGACCGCAGCGAGCATGCGGCCGAGGTCATCGGCATCGCGCCGGAGAAGGACCTCGCCGTGCTCCGCCTCCTGGACCCGCCGGACGGGCTGGTCACCCTGCCCCTGGGCGACTCCTCGGAGCTCTCTGTCGGCCGCAAAGTGCTCGCCATCGGCAACCCCTTCGGCCTCGACACCACGCTGACCACGGGCGTCGTCAGCGCCCTCGGCCGGGAGATCCGCGCCCCCAGCAACCGGCGTATCCGCGGCGTGATCCAGACCGACGCCGCCATCAACCCGGGCAATTCCAGCGGCCCGCTGCTCAACTCCCTGGGCCAGCTCGTCGGCGTAAACACGGCGATCTACAGCCCTTCCGGCGCGAGCGCCGGCATCGGCTTCGCCATCCCAGTCAACACGGTGAAGGATGTCGTGCCCCAGCTCATCAGCTACGGCCGCATGCTGCGGCCGATCATGGGTGTGGAACTCGCCAGCGACCGCTGGATCCGCCGCTACGGTATCAAGGGCGTGCCCATCGTGCGCGTCTACCCGGACCTGCCCGGCGACGAGGCGGGCCTGCGCGGCGCCTTCCGCAGCGCCCGCGGCGACATCGTCCTTGGCGACATCATCGTCGCCATCGACGGCGAGCCAGTGCGGAGCAACGACGACTACCTGTCCATCCTCGAGAAGCGCAAGGTCGGCGACCGCATCGAAGTCACCGTACGCCGCGGCGACGACGAGGAAACGCTGGATGTCACCCTGTCGGAGTCTCAATGAGCGGCAACGCCTGGAAGTGGATCGCCGTGGCGGTCTTTCTCACGCTCATCGGCGTGATTCAGTTTATTCCCGGCTGAAATTCGGCAAGGGCCAAAAACAGGCTCATCGCAGGTTTCCGGTGCGGCTGCGGGAGGATGCCCCCAGTCGCTCCCCGATACACGCTTTGTGGGGGCATCCTCC